>CACIOK010000004.1:7500-59155 GCA_902588255.1 uncultured Pelagibacteraceae bacterium | reverse complement strand
ATCAAAGGCTTAAGAGAAAAAATTGTATATTTTGATAAATTTAAAAATAAATTAGAATATAGAAGCGTTCCAATAGAGTCTGTAGGAATTTATGTACCTGGAAATCTTCCATCAACTCTTCTTATGAATTCTATTCCTGCAAAAATAGCAGGAGTTAAAAAAATTATTTTAGCGACACCAAAAATTAATGGAAAATTAAATCCAGCAGTTTTGTATGCTGCAAAAAAAATGGGGATTAAAGAAATTTATTCAATGGGAGGTGCACAAGCAATCGCAAGTTTTGCATATATTCAAAAAGTAAATAAAGTTATTGGTCCTGGAAATAAATATGTTGCTGAAGCTAAAAGACAACTTTCTGGAAAAATTATTGGAACAGAAACAATGTATGCGGGCGCCTCAGAAATATGTGTTTTGGCTGACAATAAAACAGATGTGAATCAAATAATAACTTCAATTGTTTCTCAAGCAGAGCATGACCCCGATAGTCAATGTATATTAATTACAAAAGATAAAAAAATAATTAATAAGGTTAAGACAGGCATAACTAAAATTTTGAAAACCTTGCCAAGAAAAAAAATAGCAACCACTTCATTAAAAAAAAATGGATTAATAATTATTGTAAAAAATGATAAACAAATATTAAACGTAATTAATGAAATAGCTCCAGAGCACTTAGAAATTAATGTAAAAAATTATAAAAAATATGATAAAAAAATATTTAATGTTGGAAGTATTTGTAATGGAAGATATACACCAATGAGTGTATCAGACTATACAGTAGGCACTAACCATGTTTTACCCACATCTGGATCTTCAAAATTTAGCTCTGGATTAAATATCAATGAATTTATTAAAAAAATATCAGTTGTTACTCTTAGTAAATTAGGGGTAGAAAAAATTGGAAATCCAGCTATAACTCTTTCCGAGTTTGAACAATTATATGGTCATGCTCAAAGTATAAAATCTAGAATAAGGAGAAAATAGTTCTGTCAAAACAAGACTTATTGGAATTTAAAGGCAAGGTTATTGATTTATTACCAAATGCAATGTTCCGTGTCGAATTAGAAAATGGGCACATAGTAACAGCCCATACAGCAGGCAAGCTGCGCAAAAACAGAATTCGAGTTTTACAAGGGGGCTAGCCCCTAACTCTTTTAGGGTTAGGGGCTAGTCACTCTTTTACATTTGGAGATAATGTTACTGTAGAAGTAACTCCTTATGATTTGACAAAAGGAAGAATTATTTTTAGGTTTTAGTTTTTAGTTTTTGGCCTTGTAGCTCAGTAGTAGAGCAGTACCCTGAAAAGGTATGTGTCGTTTGTGCGATTCAAACCAAGGCCACCATTCTTATAAAATAAATTGCTATTTTAAATAAAGCTTAAAATTTTAATTAATCTAAATTCATTTACCTTGCATAAACATTCAAAATCATTTATTAAGTCACCAGCTAAAATAATATTAGTTAAATTAGCTAAAAGTAAACAACAAGAAGAAAGAGTAAATAAGTATGAGTACATTAAAAGGAAAAGTTAAGTGGTTCAACGGTAAAAAGGGCTACGGCTTTATAGAAAGGTCTGACGGTGAAAAGGATTGTTTCGTACATGCGAGTTCAGTTCGTGACGCTGGTCTTAGATTTTTAAATGAGGGTGATGAACTTGAGTTTGAGATAGAAGATTCAGAAAAGGGCCCAAGTGCAGTTAAGTTAAAGAAAACTTCTTAAATTTAATACACTAAAATTGACTAGGGATACATACCACTTAACATTAAGTATATTTATCCCTACTCAAACCTCTTGCATTTTAAAATTTAAGTGTTATTTACTTCTCAATGATTAAAAATGTTACAATTTCTATAAGTTCAAAAAGACACCATATTTTCCATGGTAGCATGCTATCATATTAATCATATAAAAATTTAAATTTAATAACAATTAGTATAAAAAGAAAGGAACGCCCGATTGGTGTAGTAGAAGCATATTTCTCTGTGAAAGAAAAGGGTCCTTTGCGAATAAGGAATCGGGTACCAAAAATGAGTAAAGACAAAAAAATACCAAGCTTACCAAGTGGGTTTCTAGATTATAAAGGAAATACGCTAGAGCTAAAAAAAAATATAATTAAAATTATCGAAGATAATTTTATAAATTTTGGATTTTCAGCCCTAGAGCAATCAATTTTTGAAAGAAGTGAAAATATTGGAAGCTTTCTTGCTGACGATCCTAATAACCCTATGGCAGACGTTTATTCTTTTGAAGATGGTAAAGAGCAATTGACATATAGATACGACATGACAGCAGGCTTGGCTCGAATGTATGCAGCTAACTATCTTGAGCTTCCACCCATTTATAAACGCTATTGCATTGGTGATGTTGCACGGCGTGAAAAGCCACAAAAAAAAATTCGTCTAAAATCATTTACACAAGCTGATTGTGATATAATAGGCAATGTAGATAAATATCAGGCCAATGCCGAATTATGCAATTTGATTGCAGACACACTTTTTAAATTAAACTTTAAAAAAGAACAATTTAAAATATGTATAAGTAATCGAAAAATAATTGAAGGACTGATAAACGATCTTAAAATAACAGATGAAAAACAAAAATTTAAAGTTTTTAGAGCTATTGATAAACTAAGCAATCCAAATATTGGTATATCTGGTGTAAAAGATTTGTTAGGAAGTAAAAGAGTTGATAAATCAGGCGCAGTTACAATTGGTGCAGATCTTTCAAATGTTCAGATTGAAACAATAATTAATTCCCTTCAACTAAAAGACTTAAAAGAAATAAGTTCAGTTTTTAAGAATCCTTTATCAAAAGAAGGAATAATGGAAACAGAAAAATTATTAGAAATACTTGATTACGGAAAATATTCTAATCAAATTAAGTTAAGTATCGAAAAGGTTAGGGGGATCAATTATTACTCAGGGTGGTTAGTTGAAACAGAGTTGAATATTCCTAATTTTGGAAGTGGTTTATCTATTTGCAGCGGCGGAGAATATCGGGACTTGATTGGTTCATTTAAAGGTTTATCCACACCCGGTGTAGGTATAAGTTTTGGAGTTACGAGATTAACGGCGATTCTTTCAGAAATAAATCAACTAAATGTTAACGAAAAAAAACCAGTCTTAGTTTGTGTTATGGATACTAAGTATTTATCAAAATATTATGAAATTTTAGAAGAATTAAGATCAAATGGGATAAACAGTGAAATTTATTTAGATAGTAAAAAAAATCTTGGAAAACAATTAACATACGCAAACAAAAGAGAATTACCGTTGGCCATAATTTGTGGAGAAAACGAATTTAAAGACAATACAATCACAATTAAGAAACTTTTATTAAAAAAAGGTGAGGAAAATCAGTTAACAATTTCAAAAAAGGATTTAATAGATGCAGTTACAAAATTTATCACCAAAAATAATTAAATATATTAGAAAACAAGGTTTCAGGGAGATTAAATTAAATCCTGTAATAGAAACAAAGTATATTCGTGGGGTTAACCTAAAAAAATATTTATTTACATTTAATGATGATAAGGGAGTATCTTTCTCATTACGTCCTGATCTTAGTTTGATGAGTTTAATACAGTTTTCTAAAACTAAAAATAAAAAAAAAAAGAAAGTTTTTTATAAAGGCGAGTCGTATAGAAAAAATAAACACATTCTTTCTCAGATTGGATGGGAAATCTATAATTCCAATAACCAAACTGATGATTTTGAGGTGCTAAAAAATAGCATTGTAGTATTTAAAAAAATTACTAATAAAAAAGGATATTTAAGAATTGGAAACTTGGAGTTATTTTTTTCTCTTGTTAATCAATTGGAGATACCAGATCGGTGGAAATTAAGATTAGTACAGAATATTTGGAATCAGAAATATTTTTATGAAATTTTAAGTAGGTTAGAGACAAATAAAGATTTAGATGAAGGCGAGATTAAAGTAGATAAAAAAATATTCTATAAAATGCAAAAACTTGACCCCAATAAAATTATTGCCGGAAGAACTGTAAATGAAATTCTAAAAAGATTTGATATGAAAATTAATAAAGATCCTAGGACACCAGAAGGAAAAAAAAGTGCCAGAATAATTAAAAAATTTTTAAGGATCAAATGTTCAATAGAGGAAGCTCCAAAAATATTAAGCGAATTTTTCGATAAAAATAAATTAAATATAAAAATTGCAGATGATTATTTTCCCATTAGAAAAAACAAATTTAAAAATTTTAATATTGAATATTGTAGTTCTGAAATCCCTGATGTTGAGATATATAGTGGCTTAGTATTTTCTATTAATTTTTTAAAAAAAAATAAATATATTAAAATTATTAATGGAGGCAGATTTGATCAAATGAGTTCTTCTTTAGGTTTAAGACCAATAAAAGCAGTAGGAAGTGCAATAAATTTTATATGATGAATAATCAATTTACAATAATTCTCCCATCCAAGGGCCGTTTGCGAGAAAAATCTATAAATATTTTTAAAAAAAAAAAATTAAAAATTTTATCTGATAAAGGAGAAAGAGATCTTGTGGGTTATATTAATTTAAAAAAAATTAATACTACAGTTCGAATACTTTTTCTACACGCACGGGAATCGATACAAGCACTTACAAATGGTACAGCAGATATTTGTGTATCAGGAATAGATTTATTAAAAGATTCTGATCTTAATATTCAAAAAAAAATAAAGGTGCATAAAAGTTTAAATTTTGGACATGCAGATTTATATATATGTTGCCCTATTCATTTTTTGGATTGTCAAACTATGTTAGATGTTTCAGAAATTGCATCTGATTTTATTAAATATAAAAAACAACCTCTGAAAATTGGTACAAAATATAAGAGGTTAGTTGAAAAATTTTTAATAGAAAAAAATGTTAAAAATGTTGAAATTGTAGAGTCGAAGGGAGCAACTGAAGCTATGCCTAGACTTTCACAAGTACAATTAATTGGAGAGATAGTTAGTTCAGGAAAAACACTTTTTTCTAATGACCTACGCCCACTTAAAAAAGATGGTTTAATATTAAAATCTTCAGCTGCTTGTATGGTTGCCAAAAAAAGTTTGAAAAAAAAAGGTATTAAGAAAATATTAAGTCTATTTTAATGCTTTGTCTCTAGCTTTCGACATCCAAGGCAATAATGTTCTTGAATCCTCACTTATATCTAAATTAAACTCTTCTATAATTATTTTTTGGGCTTCCATTACCGTATGTCCCTTATTTAGTAGTTTAACACCTTTATTTATTTTTTGATTATATAAGTTAGTTCTTTCATTTTGAATTTTAATTAAAGACTCAACATTTCCAGAATTGCCCACTGCTATTTTATTATTAATCATGGATTTACTTTTTTTTTCTTTTAATTTTTGCGTTAAGTTAAGTCTTTCATTTAAAGCATTTTCAGCTTCTTTTTTTGTTGCAAAATATTGAGCGCCTTGAAATTTTTTTGGGATATTTGTTTTACCTTGTGGGCTAGAAAAGACTATTTTATATTTTGTATTCTTGGGTGCATTATAGTTTTTTATATCATTTTCTGTTGCATCTCTAATTGTATTATGAATTTTTCTTTTTTTTTTATTTTTCATTCCAATATTTTTTAAATTTTTCGATTTTTTTATTAGTTACATTTTTAAAAACCCAAACTTTTTGTTTCATTATTAAATGATTTTTAAATTGAATATTTTTGTAAATATTTATTGGATACGTTTGTAAATATTCAATATTACTTTTTTTTAGGCAATCAATAAAATATAGACCTTTTTTTTTTCTACCTTCAGATCTTTTGTCATATTTATTTATTGCACTTGTTGCTCTTTTTAGAAGCATACTTATATAGTTTTTGCTACCAACTTTTGAAATTGCTCCAAATTCCTCAGTATTAAGATATTCTGATTTTACCTCAAATTTTTGATAATCATGTGTTTTGGAGTGATCATAATTTCCTTTTCCTATAAATTCGTTATCTTTAATTTTTTTTAAAATCTCAATTGACTTTGCCTCATGTATTATTCCTTTTGATTCTTGTTTCCAACACCACATACTAGTTGTTTCTTTAAAATAAAAACCATCCTTTGTGTAGCCTTGATATTTTATACCAGAATTAGTTACATCGATTCTTCTTTGATATTTTTTCATAATTTATGAAAATCTTCTACTCTTTTCATGGCTTCAACTTGTATGTCTTTAAATTCTTGACCTTCTATTTCAAATTTTTGAAAAATTAAATTTGGTGTGCACATTAAAATAATACCAGATTGAATATTTGTACCATAAACTTCGTTATGCGCCATGGCATATAAGACGATTTGGGTAAAATACTCACGGATTGAATTCCACTCTCTTTTTGCTGGTGAATTTTTTTGCTTAAAATCTACAATTTGAAGTTTGTTGTTATTTGTACTTATGAGAGCATCCATAGTACCGGCATATTTGCCGGGAAAAAAAACACACTCCTCACTGGCATAAACCTCTTTTACATAATTATTTATTCCATTAGAGATTATAGTTTCAGCCATTTTCTTTGGTAAGTTAAGTTCTTCAATAAGTTCACCATTCATTCGGCCCATTATCATTTCAGACAGGTAGTTGTGCATAAGTGTTCCACGATTACTACTCTCTCGCATTATAATCTCAGAATCTTTATTTTCTTTTTTCCATCTCTCCAAAGCCTCTTTATCTTCTAAACTTTTAGTTTTTTGTAAGATATTTGTGACTGAAGGCAATCTTTCCCCATCAATCATATAATGCCTGGACCCATTATAAATAGATCTAGTTGATTTTGGATAAGTAAATTGATTGTTAATATTCCAATTCATTATTTACACATTAGTTTTATCAATTACAATTCTGCCATTATCTTCAGAGAATTTTAAAATAGGTTTTTCATTTGTTGTAAAGAGCTTAAGAAATTTATTTATTCCATTCTGAGATTTAATTAAAATTAGGTATTTGTAGCTAGGTTGATCCATAGTTTGTTTTTGAACTTCGATCTCTATCTTCTCAGCTTTTTGAATTGTCATATTATTTTAAGTATTTTTCATGGTCTTTAGTGACTTTTTCTAAGTGTGAATTAATATTTTGCAATATTTTCATTTTTTCTTTTTCTTCTTTGTTTTTTTCTCTAAGAGTATCTATTCTTTCCATTGCCTCAGGAATAGTAGGAAAAACTTCTTTATTTGTTGAAAGTAGTCTTCTGCTTATAATAGTTCTAACTCTTTTATAGTCAGCGTCTGTAAAACCATCTTTATCATACTTATCTAAAAGAGCCATTTCTGACAAATGTTTAATGGGACCTTTAAATTTTTTATGAATTTTTCTATGATCATCAATATTATCCGACAAAACATAATTGTTCATTAGTGATTTTTCTTCTGTTGAAGGATTAAGTGAAAATATCATTTGTTCTGGGATTAAAGGTGTTTGATCTACATTGTTATCTTGAAATTTATCATTAATTATATTGCAAATTCTTACCGTAAGTTCATTTCTATTTTTTTTAATAAAATCTGCTCTACTTTTTAATAATTCATGACCCAGTTTTGAATATTCATCGTTATGATTTGCTGAAAAAGATTTATCTAATATAAGGGGATTTTTTTTTGCTTTAATAGTTCTATATTTTTTTGGAGCAGAATTTAAAAGTTTATCTAGAACACGATCTGATTTTTCGGATAAAAACTTTTCCCAATCATGTTTTAAATCGGCAACCAAGTGATAACTTTTATAAATTGGATGCTCGCATATATAACTCGACGTGAACTGGCGAGTCCTGCCATAAAATGTTTCTGGATGACAAAAATAATCTACATCTTTCATACTTGATAAAACATTATTTGGGTTGGTAAAACCAATAATCTTTTTATAAAATTCAGGATTTTTATTATGGATAAGCGTCATCAAATTTTTCATACCAATCACATCTCCTCTAGATGTATGAAGGTCTTTTCCAATATCAAAACCATTCATTTTGCACAAACTACCGAGCTTGAAGACTTTGTTGGATCTATCATTTAACTCTGTTGCAATTTTATTTGGTTGATAAAAATCAAAGTTTTGTAAAATTGGAAGAGAATCTATTTGTTTTGCATTTCCAGTGCCAAATATCCAGGGCCAAGTGAAAAGATTACTAAATAAATGTTGAGAGAAAAGCATATAATCAAAAAGATAGCCATTATGAGCCACAAATAAAACAGGGCCTTTATTAATCCAAGAAGTAAACTTATCATAGGTTTTTTTTGTAAGATCATAATTTGAGTTTGAAAATTTATCTACATCGTATGGATTTAAACCATTCACTAAAAAGCTATCTATTTCATAGATTCTTGAAGTTCTTAAACGCGCCTCACAATTAAACTCTTCAATCAAGTTAAAATTTTGGTCACAAAAAAAAGCAGATAAAGTTAATATGTCAGCTGTTAATCTTCCTGAATTTGTTTCAGTATCAAAAAATATATAATTCATTTAAGCTATTTCTTTCTTTATTTTTTTTGCTTCTAGAAATTTTGGTATCTCAATGTCTTCTTCAGAAGAAAATAAATTAGGAATATCATCTTCATGTTTAAGAAAGTAAATATCTTGAAAGCTGCTAGATTTCCAAACTACCTCTCCAAATACTTTTAATTCTTCTAATGAAACTTGTTCATCAATATATTTTTTATTATCTGAAATAATATGTACCAATGTCCTTTTTGAAAATTGTAAAAATTGTAATCTTCGAATAACAATTTTACCATCTAAATTTATTGCAAAAACTCCATTTTCAAAAATAGGTCGATTTTTCTTTTCAAATTTAATTATTAATGCAAGATCACCTTTATTTATAGTACCTTGCATATTATCTTCCCCAACATTTATTAAAACTAAATCATTATATTTTTTTAGATTCAAATTTCTTTTTACAAAATCTTTCGAAAATAATATTTTTTCACTTGAATTAAGAACGGGTAATTTAAAAGTTTCATTTGGAGCAACAAAATTTGGCATATATTTTTTTCTCAATTTTTCAACAACTGGAAAAAAGTTTTTTATAGATCTTATTAAAGAAAGCGCCTGAACATGTCTGTGTGCATTTTCAATTGCAATAGATCTATTATGTGGATCCTCTAAATTAGGATATTCATTTAAAAATTCTTGGGCCTCAGGCACGGTTTGATTAATATATTCTTCCAACAGATTACTTTCGTCATGAATAAATTCTGAGTTAGATAATTTCATTAATAAAAGGCAGTGATATTCAACACAAGGTATAATCAATTTTCTTTTAATATCTAAGTCTTTGCATTTTTTTAAAAGATCAAAAAACTCTTTTTTTTCTACATGATCAATTCTCTTAAAATAATTGTATTTTTTTATTCGAACAGATCCTTTGCCATCAGTAAAATCAGGTTTATTAGGGCTTTCGTAAAGCGGTAGAGATGTGTCGCATATTGAGCTCAAAAAGAAGTAAGCAAAGCTAGGAGGAAATGCCAAACCATCAAATTTATAAATATAAGTATCTAAGGACTTTTCATGTTTATTTAGCAAAAAACTACATTGTCTTTTGCTGAGTTTAGATAGTTTAAGTAAATCTAGCAGCAATTTTCGGTTATAATCGTTGTTAATTGTCATTTTTATTGATTCTTTATATATACTTTATAAAGAAGTAAAAATAATTTGTAAAGCAATATTTTTACTGTTGACAACAGTAATTATATGTGTTATTGTTATGATAATGTTAATATTAATTGAAATGTCAGGCTCTTTTCCTTTCTTTCTGACTCCTTTCTGTAAGGGTCTGGCTTTCAATTTTAAAGGGAATAAATGAAAGATAAATATTATTACGTTCTAAGTGATTGTCTTTCTCGAAGACAAGAATGGATTAGAGAAATAGAAATATTTTTTAGATTTAGAGAATTAAGAGAAAAAGCTGAAAAAGAAACATTTAGCAAAAACTTAATAATTTATCTAATTTATAAACTAATTAATTTACCCAGTAATACACTGAGTTTCTTGTCCAAAATTAAACAATACTCTGAATACAATAAAACTTTGAAAGAGATTGAAGTTATAAGACAAGAAATTGATAAGTATAACAACCCACAAATCAATAATAGGAGAAAAAATAATGCCAAAAATTAAAAAAATAGGTAAGCAGAAAAATAAAAAAGCATCAAATGTTGTTCCGTTAAGAAGAGGCGTTAAACCTATAGAAGCTGCTGAACCAGTATTAAGTGTAGAAGAGCAGGAAAGAAAAAGAACCAATGAATTTGCAAGGAAAATCTGTGATGAGATTGATACATTTGTTGTTGAATCAAAGCTTAGTGCTGATTTTGCATACTATCATTTTTTGTTTCATTTAAAACAAAGAACAATCCTTAACGTTTCTTATGGACTATTTAAACAAGCTAACGATGCTTCATCAAATGAGGTGATAAAAAATCTAGCTGAATATCATAAAGAAAACTTTCCTGAGTTGAAAACTGACGCAGAAAATCATACTATACAATAAACGGAATCAATAAATGAATATTATTACAATTTTAATCACAGCATTAGTAACGTCTGTTTTGTGGATATTTTATATAAAGTTTTTTTACAAGAAAGATAGCTCTAGTGAAAACGAAGCTCTAAGATTGAAGGAAGATGAAATAAAAGATAAAGATCATGAAATTGAACGAGTAAAACTTGAAAGTGACAACGAAATTAATTTACTTAAAGAAAAAATTTCAAGTATGGAAGAAATAAAACAAAACATACAAAATACACTTAAAACTGAGAGAGAAAGTTCAAAAATAACTCTTTCAACATTAAAAAATGTTGAGGCTTGGAAAACCGCTGTAACTACTGATACGAAAGATAAATCTAACATGATACAAAAGCAGCAGGACTTTATTGATAAGCTTACAGGTAATGCAAAATATCAAGGAAATTTTGGAGAAAAATTCTTAGAGCAATCTTTACAGTTTCATGGTTTCAAAAAAGGAATTGATTATACTAAGCAAAAAGAAGAGCAAGTTCATAATCTAGATGAAGATACTGTAGAAAGTGGTAATCCAGATATCTATATAAATTTAATCGATGATAATCATATTGTTTGTGACTCGAAAGTATCATTAGATAATTGGAAAAAATTTGTTTATGCTAAAACTGACCAAGAAAAAGATGAGCAGTTTAAAAAACATGCTTTAGCTGTCAAAAAACATATCGATAGCCTTTCCAAAAAAGAATACATGAAAAATATAAAGAAAAAAGTTTTTCAAAAAGTAATTATGTATATGTGCCACGAAGCGTCTTATTTATCTGCCCTAGAGCATTTTCCAGATCTTTACGAGTATGCTTATAAAAAAAATATACTACTAGTGGGACCTAAAAATTTGTTAGCTATAATTTCTATTGTTCAAACTATTCAGGATAAAGAAAAACAAATAAAAGGTGTAAAAATGATTACTGATACAGCTAGCAATCTTATGGACAAGTACTCACTTGTAAAAGCAAGTCTTATAAAAACAATGACCAGTTTCAATGCACATGGTAAAAATTTACAAAATGTCATTAAAGGGACTTGGCAGGGCCAAGGAAGTTTAGAACAAAGAATTGAAAAATTACAAGAACAGGGCATAAATCCAAAAAACCCTATTCCAAAAACTAGTGAATTAGAGGACAAATTGCTTAAGTTTGAGGAAAATGAAGCAAAAGAAAACAAAGATTTAAATTAGTTATTTAATTATTAGATGTGAATTATTTTAAAAGTGTAAATTTTCCCCATTGATTAAATAATTTTATTGAATATAAAAATCATAAATGACAGTTCACAATATAACTGATGAAAATTTTGAAGAAAGGGTGATGAAAAATACCAAGGACGTAATTTGTAGATTTACGGCCGAATGGTGTGGTTAATTACCCCCTAACTTTTGTTAGGGGGAAATTTTTAAAAGGTCCATGTAAAACACTTTCTCCAATTGTTTCTAAAATTTCTGACATGCCAGAAATGTCTAAAATTGATTTTGTAGTTTTAGATATAGATCAACATCCTAATGCCGGAATAAGATCTGAATTTATGGTTCGTGGAATTCCATCATGTTTTTATGTGCGATCTGGAAAAGTTCTTTCATCTAAAATCGGCATGACAACTGAAAGTGATTTTATTGCCTGGGTTAAATCAAACAATTCTTAATTTAAATTTAAAACTTCGCCTGCTAAATAAATTGATCCAACAATAAGACAAATAGAGTTTTCATTTTGTGAAACAGATTTGATGCTTTCTTGAATACTATTAGATAAATAAATTTCTTTATTTATTCCATTTAATTTATTTTTAAAATTTTCTTTAGTTATCGAACCAGTTTGATTAGGGATGTCAATTAAAGTAATAGATTTAACTATATCCTTAAATAAATTTATAAATTCTCTATGAGACTTATCTTGCATCATCCCACATATTATTTGGACATCTGCCTGTTGAGATTTAATCCAATCCGCTATAACTAAACCTGCACCAACATTGTGTCCAGAGTCAATTACTAAACGGTTTTTTCCAACTAGGTCCTTTAATTTTCCAGAATGTATTTCCTCAAGTCTAGCTTTAATCTTTAATTGACTTATAGCTGTTTTTATATCTTCATCTTTTATGTTAAATAACTTTCTACAAGCCACTATAGAGGTGCTTATATTATATAGCTGATGATCACCTAAAACTTTTTTAGGTTTAGGCAAAATAATTTCACCAAACTCATCTTGATATTTAATAAAATTATTTTCTGCTTTTAAAATATTAAAATCTCTTCCAAAAAAATATTTTTCAGACTTATTTTTTAATAAAGCTTTTTCAACTTTTTTGAAAATTTCATTATTTTCTTGTTTATTTAAGAATATTTTTGAATTTAATAATTTAGCAGTTTTTTCAAAAATTACCCCATCTATAGTTTTATTTTTTAGCCATTGGACATGATCCAAAGAAAAGGTTCCCAGTATACTAGCAATGTTTTTTTTAAATACATTAGTTGAGTCTGCAAAATGAAACATTCCTGCTTCATAAATTGATATATTGTTAGAATAATTTTCAGCAAATTTCAGGTGAGCACATGTAAGTGCCTCAAACAATGTACAACTATCTTCTCCAACAATTTTTTCTATATCTTCAAGTAAATCTACTAAACTTTCTTCATCTATTTCCTCATTATTAAATATAAATCGTTCCGAGTAACTTTGCACATGTGGAGAAACAAATAAGTTACATTTATAATCCGATTCTTTTAAGATTGAAAAAATTGTATGTATAATACTAAATTTTGAATTTGTACCGACTACTGAAATTACTTGTTCTAATTTATCTTGTGGATTCCCAAGTTTTTTAAGGATTTTAAGCTGACGTTCTAAAGTTAAATCAATTTTACGCGGAAATTTTTTCTCTAATTTTTGTATTATTGTCTGTAGCTTCAAATTCATTATTTTTTTTATGGAGCAATATCTTAAGGATATTCATAATTTTATCATTAATTTCTTTTCTGTGAAATATAGCATCAACGAAACCTACCTCAAGCATTCGAGATGAGGTTTGAAAATCAGAATTAAGTTCTTCACGAGTTTGATTACGCACAATCGCTTGTCCAGCAAATCCTATCATTGTTCCTTTTGGTTCCGAAAAAGCAATATCTGATAAAGAGGGTGCCGCAAAAGAAGCTGTGATCCCTCCATAAACTTTATTGGTATAAATATTAATATAAGGTTGTCCACTTTCTTTTTTGAAAGTATTTGCTGCTAAAACTGTTTTTACCATAAATTGTAATGCTATGCCTGATTGATACATAGCCTGTCCACCACCTTCACTCCATCCCAAAACAGGAGTTTTATCTTCCAATGCTTTTGCAAAGCAACTGACAATCGCTTCACCGGAAGAATTATTAATAGATCCTCCAATGAACCGGCTGTCAATCGCGAATGAAGTTATTTTTATCCCATCTCTTTTTCCTTGAGCAACCATAACAGCACAATGATGCCCGGTTAATTCTCTAGCTTTTTTTAATTTTTTTTCATAAATTTTATCAGGCCAATCAATAGGGTTGTCGGGTGGACGTGGAGTATCTAATATTTCATAATTATTTTTGCCAAAAAAATGATTAAACCGTTCTCTAGGTGTGAAAGGATAATGCCTGTCGCATCTAGGACAGGTATTAAGTTGCTCTTCATTAAAAATTTCAGATTTTAAATTAGGATATTCTGAACAACAAGAAATCCATTTCGATTCAGATTGTTGTTTTTTAGTTGGAAATTTTTTTTGAATATTAGTTTTTATTTTTTCACCAACTTTTAAAATTTTACTGATCCAATTCATTTATTTTTTAAGTCCTTTTTTTAAATTTTTCAGATAAGAACCAATCTTTTTGGTTAAATTATGATTTTTAGTATTTTTACCAATAATATCAACAATACCCGAACCAACTATTACAGCATCTGCAACTTTTGAAACCTTTGAAACATCCTCTTTAGTTTTAATACCAAATCCTACTCCAATTGGTATTTTTGAAACTTTTCTAACTAATTGTATAGATTTTTTTACATTTTTTAAGTTTACCTGCTTTGAACCTGTTGTGCCCGCGATACTCACTACATAGAGAAAAGAACTACATCTAAGTAAACTTTTTTTTATATAAGAAACACCATTAGTTGGAGCGATTAATTTTATATAAGATACATTCACTTTTGAAAGTGAGGTAAAAATTTCCTTATCCTCCGGAGCATTATTATTACTATCAACAACAATACAACCACTTACCTTAGAATCTTTACAACTCTTTGCAAATTTTTTGATTGAGTAGATATAAATTGGATTTAAATATCCCATAATTATAAAAGGTATATCTTTTCTTATTTCAGATTTTACTTCTTTTATAAGTTTAAAAATTTTTCCAGTATTTGCTCCAGAATTTAATGCCCTAGTATTAGCATCCATTATAATTGATGAGTCACTTGTGCTAGTATTGAATGGATTTCCTACTTCTATCGCATCGCAGTACTTTGACATTTCTATTAATATTTTTTTAGAAGTTTTATAGTCTGGATCTATTCCAGTTACAAAACCAATTAAGCAGCTTCTTTTTTCTAGTTTTGCTTTATCAAATATTTTTTTTAAATCGTTATTCATTTTCTCTCTTAAATTTTAACATTCTTGTAACATTAGATTCCCCTGAACCACATAAGTGGATTAAATGATTTTCTCTTGGGTTTTTTCGCTTTTTTATTTCTTTTAAGGCCGAATGAATTACATAACAAGCTTCAATTGCAGGTAAAATTCCAAGTTTCTTAGAACACATTAAAAAAGTTTTTTTTGCTTCAAGATCTGTTGAGGACAAGAATTTAATTCTTCCAATATCATGTAAATATGCTACCTCAGGTCCACAACTTGCGAAATCAAGCCCAGAGGCTTCAGTAATACTTTCAGCTATCTGAGACGAATGCATCACTACTTTAGACTTCATGCCAAGTAAAATTCCCATTTTGCCTCCACCAAGTATAGTAGCACCGTGCCTTCCTGTTTTAATTCCATCTCCTCCAGACTCTACAGCAAAAATCTTCGTTCTTTCTTTTAGTAGCGGGTATGCCATCGACATTAAATTGGATCCACCTCCGCATACCGCAAATAAAGTTGAAGGAACACCTCCAGTAATTTGTTTAAATTGTTTTTTAGCAATTCTACCAATTATACTTGCCCAAGTTCTTACCATCTGAGGATAAGGATGTGGTCCTGCTACGCTTCCAACAACATACATAGAGTCCGGAGAACTTTGCCAACTTCTTAATGCAGACGCCATTGCAGGCAGCAATGTTTTTGTTGAATCATGAACTACAACAATTTTGGCACCGTATAATTCTGTTATGTTTCGATTTAAATTGACTTTTTCTTCATCTACCGCACCGATGTGTACTTCGCATTCCAAACCAAGTTTTGCACATGCTGCTGCTACAGCCCTTGCATTCATTGATGCGCCGGTTTCAGTTATAATTCGCTTTACTTTTAGAATATGTTTAGCAAAATAACAGCTACTAAAAGCATTTACGGGTTTATGACTACTATCATGGTGTAAATCTGTTCGCTTTAAAAATATTTTTCCAATTTTATTCTTTCCTCCTGCTAGGTCGGTCAACTCTTCACTGAATAGTATAGGTGTATTTACACCAATATAATTTAATAATTGTTCTTCAAGACCTTTTATGAATTTTTTATCTTTTAAAGCTTTTTTAAAACCTTTTTCTACTCTTTCAAGATTTGGAATAAGAAGTGGACTGATGTAGGCGCCACCATATACTTGACCATTTTTTTTATTAACCCAATAACCATTTTTATTTGGAGGGTTTATTTCTTTAAAAGGAGGTATTTTCATTCAATAATCTTACTTTATTCATAAATTTTTTTATTTTTGTGTGATCTTTATAGCCTAATTTTGACTCAAGTTTAGAAGATAAATCACACCACTTTATACCTAATTTTGCAATATTTTCTATATTCTGTTCAGATATAGATCCTGCTAGAGCAAAGTTTTTTCCAATTGGAAGTTTCTGTATCAGGTTTGATGGAAATTCTATAGATTTTTCCATACTAGGCGTATCAAACAATATATAATCAGCATTAATATATTTTTTGTATTTTATGATGTCATTTTCATTTCTAACTTGTATCGTTTTTATAATTTTAAGCTTTGATCTATTTTTTATTTCTCCAATTCGCTCATTAGTTTCAGAACCATGAAGTTGCAAACATTGTATATTTTTAGAACTGATTTGGTCAATCATTTGATTATCTGCATCGACCGTGACAGCTGTAAATAATGCACTTTTTCTATTATAATTATTCAAAATATCTAAGTCAGAAATTTTTATATTTCTAGGGGACTTTTCGTAAAAAATAAATCCAAGAAAATCTACCTTTAGATCAAGGCATACCTGGACGTCTCTTGTTGGGTTTAGACCACAACACTTAATAATCATTCTGTTATTTTAAAGACTGAATTAATTTTTTCAAATTATTTTTAATATTACCCTTGGCTGTTATACTTCGCCCAACAACAATAGATGTTGCACCGTTATCGAAAGCTTTTTTTGCTGTCGTAATACGTTTTTGGTCATTAACTTTGTCCCCAAGTAATCTTATACCTGGCGTAATTATTTCTTTTTTAAATACTTTTCTAACCATACTTGCTTCTTGAGGACTACACACAATAGCATCAAGCTTTGCTTTAGTAGCTAATTTTGCTTGATGAAGAACTAATTTTTTAACTTCTTTATTAAAACCAATTTCTTTTAGCGCCTTATTGTCTAATGAACTTAATATTGTTACTCCGACTAATTTTGTTCTACCAGATGTTTTTTTTGCAGCTTTTAAAGCATCGAATCCTGCGCTAATATGAATTGTACAATAATCAAATTTGAGATCTTTGATTGCTTTTAGGGCCGAAGAACAAGTATTAGGTATATCAGAAAACTTATAATCCCCAAAAGTAATTTTATTTTTTAATTTTGAAATAAATATTCTTCCATTTTTCGAATTTAGAAACTCTAATCCAAATTTATAACCAATTTTTATCTTACTTGTCTGTGTATTTTTAATTATTTTTTTTATTTTTTTTATACTTTTCGTATCACATGCGATAAAAATTTTTTTATTTTTCATTGTTTAATTTATTAAATAATTCTTTTGCCATTTTAAAGTGAATTTTAACTTTTTTTCTTGTGTGAACTTTTTCCCCAGTTTTAGGGTTTCGTGATATTCTTGGTTTTTGTATATTAGTTGACCAAATGCCAAAATCTCTTAATTCAACTCTCTCACCTCTTTTTAAAGAATTTTTTATTTCGTTTAAAAAAATGTTAAAAAATTTTTCTAGATCTTTTTTTAAAAAATTTGGGTAGCTATCTGAGATTTGTTTTAGAAGCTTAGATTTAACAATCACTAATTATGTTTATTTTTCCTCAGTATTTTTTTTAAGTTTATCTGATAGAGAAGAAAATGGAAGGTTTTTTCCAGAGGCTTCAGACCCAAATTTGGAAACAGCCTCTTTATTTTGCAACTCTTCTAAAAGCTTAATACTTAAGCTTATCTTTCTTTTATTAATGTCTATTTCTGCAATAGCAGCATCTATTCTTTCACCACCTACAAATCTTCCTGGTCTAGCATCAGCAGCATTTATAGCAATTTGAGATTTTTTGATAGTAAAATTCATTTCACAGCCTTCAGGGCTAACAACCAAACCTTTTTGATCTGAGGATATTACTTTAACAGTTATTGCGTCGTTTACTTTTTTATTTTCAAACCAGCTTAAAGGATCTTTTTGAGTTTGTTTTAGACCCACTCTTACTTTTTGTTGATCTATTTTAATTTCCAATATTTTTACTTTTAATTTGTCACCTTTTTTGTATTTTGCTAGTTCTTCTTCTGGATTGCCAGAGTAACTTAAATCATTACAGTGAAGGAATCCATCAATATCTAAATCACTAAGTTTTACGTAAATTGCATATTCATTTAAACTGTTAACAATACTTTCGATCTCAGTTCCAACTGGATATTTTTTTTCTAAAGCTTGATAAGGGTTTTCGTCAGTTAATCTTCGAGAGATTGCGACCCTTCTTTTTTCTTTATCAATTTCAGTGATAACGCATTCAATTTCATCACCAACTTTAAACATTTTTTTTGCTGAAGGATTTTTTTTTGTCCAACTTAGTTCGCTTGAATGTAATAATGTACTTAGACCAGGTTCTAACTCACAAAATGCACCAAAATCCATTAGCTTTACAACTTTCACTTTGTATTTTTTATTTAGTTCATAATTTGATATATGTTCAAAAGGATCGGGAGAAAGTTGTTTAATAGAACAACCAACTTGAAGTTTTTCTTTATCTACAGATATAACTAATAAGTCATGTTTCTCACCAATATTAAATACTTCTTCAGGGTGGTTAACTCTTGAATAACTAATTTCTTGCAAGTGTACCAATACATCTAATTCTGAATTAACATCGAAAAAACATCCAAAAGAACTATATCCTTTTACAGTTGCATTTTTTATTACATCTCCTACTTTATACTTTTCAACAATTTTTGCCTTATCACCTTTTTTATTTGAAGTAATAATTTGCCTTCTTGAGACGCAAGCATTTCCTCTTATTTTATCAAGTTTGATTAAAGCAAATTTAAGTGGTTCGTTCATTAAATGAGAAATATCTTTTAAAGGTTTGTCTGAGATTTGTGAACCAGGGCAAAACATTAATGAACCAGTATCTATATGTTCAACAATAACTCCACCTTTGCATTTAGAAGTAATTTTTCCGTTTATAGATTCGTTTTTTTCATAAGCTTCTACCAATTTATCCCATCCTTTAATTTTTTGTGCTTTTGATGCTGAGACCAACACCTCTCCATTTCTATCTTCTATTCTTTCCAACAATACAGATATTTTTTCTCCAACTTTAGCCTTATCATATAAGCCCATACTCTTTAGCTCGTTTATATCAAGCATAGGTTCACTTTTAAGACCTTCTATAAAAAGAAAAGCAAATTTTTCAGTAATCTTAGTAATTTTACCTTCGATGATTTTACCCTCTACTAGATTTTTAGTTTTTGAAAGTTGACTGTTAAGTAATTTTTCGAATTCTTTTGAAGCAGGTGTTTTAAGATCTTTATAAATTTCCATTAACTATTTAGTTTCCTATCCATAATTACTTTTATTTTTTCAAAGCAACGCTTTCTACTAAGTTTGGTTGTATTAATCAATATCGAATCTTTTGTTTTTTTTAGAGCCCCATATTTTCTTTGACGGTCAGATTTGTCCCTATTTTTAAGGCTTTTTAGTACTTCTTTAAAAGTGATTTTTTTTTTAAGATTTTTATACTCCTTAAACCTTCTTTTTGATCGCACTTTTAGACTTGCTGTTATAAAAAACTTAAACATTGCATCCTTAACCTGAACAGTAATTATGTCTCTTCCGTCAAGTACAGATCCAGCATATTTCATTGGGGGTGAGTAAGCACATTTTTGTTGGAATTTATGAACAATACTTCTGATTTTTTTATCTTTAGCAATGATTGATGCTGATGTTGCCACTTTATCAGTTAACAATTTTTTACTTTGTAAATTTTTTATTTTTAAACTATTCATTTTTCTTTTTATTAAAGAATAGCTAAATTTTTTAGGATTTTCCAATTTCAATTTACCAATAAGTCTATATATGCGTCCAGTATCAAGTTGTAGTAGATTATAATGTTTAGCGATTAGTTTTGCTTGCGTACCTGCACCTGCAGCAGCAGGAGAGTCAATCGCTACAGTTATGATATTTTTTCTTTTTTTCAATTTATTTTTGCTCCTAAATCTTTCAAAATTTTAAAAAATGTGGGAAAAGATGTATTTATTGAATCCGAATTATGAATTTTCCATCTTTTACCACCAAGTGTTAATGCTGCTATAGTACTTAAAGCCATCACTCTATGATCTTTAAAATAGTTTTTTATCTCAAATGATTTTGTTAATTTTAAATTTGGATTTCCATAGATTGTAATTGAGCTATTTGTTAATTTAGTTTTTATTCCTATCATATTTAAAATTTTTGATCCCAATTTAAGTCGAGGACTTTCTTTTTGGTTTAGTTCTTCTAAATTTTTAAAATAAGATATTCCTTTTGCTTTCGCTGCCACTAAAAATATAATTAAAAATTCATCTATTGCACTAGTATTATATTTTGTTGGACAATTTATAGGTTTAAACGAATTTCTAGATCTTATATGAATATCTGCAGTTTTTTCTCCTTTATATTTTTTTTTATTTTTAAAGATTATATTGGCTCCCATTTTATTTAAAATATCAATACATCCTGTTCTTGATGAATTTATATTTACATCTTTAATTACTAGATATGAATTTTTTGAAAGAAGTGTAAGAACAATAAAAAAAGCACTACTACTTATATCTGATGGGATATTATAATTAAAAGGGTAAATTTTTTTTTCACCATTAATCTCAATTAAATCTAGTTCTTTTTTACTAATAACTTTAATTGGAAGTTTTAAAAATTTATATAAAATTTCAGTATGATTTCTTGATTTTTTTGCAATTATTTTTGTAGCTCCTGGGGAATTTAAAGATGCTAACATTATACAACTTTTTATTTGAGCGCTTCCTTTTTTCTCAAAATATTTAATTGGTCTAATGAAATTAGTACCTTGTATATAAAATGGAAGTGTTGATTTATTATTAGGATAAAAGTTTGCACCAAATTCTTTAAGCGGATCTATAACTCTTGAAAAATCTCTTCTTGATAAACTCTTATCACCAATTAATTTAATTTTGTATGGAGACTTGATTAAAAGAGCTAATATGAGCCTTCCGAAAGTTCCAGAATTACCAGCATCAATTGTCAAATTTTTTTTATATTTAAAACCATTAATTCCAACTCCATCTATTTCACAATAGCTCTTATAAATTTTGATTTTAACTCCCAGCTTTCTTAAGCCCTTTAAAGTATTTAGTACATCCTCTGATCTTAATAAATTGAAAGCTTTGGATTTTCCTATTGCTTGCGAGGCTAACAATGCCCATCTAATAGACAAGCTTTTATCACCAGGAACTTTAATTACTTTATCAAATGGCTTAATTTTTTTTTTTATCGTAACATTTTTTGGCATTTGATATTTTTAGTTAAATTTAAAAAATTCACCAAAATATGCATTTCGAGCATTTTCATTTTTAATCAATTGAGATGGTGTTCCTTGTGCTATTATTTTTGTATTTGATAAAATTAATGCACGATCAACAACAGATAATAACTCTCTAGCTTGATGTTCACAAACTATTATACACATTTGAGGTTTTTCGTTTTGTAATTTTACTAAAATTTCTTTTAACATTTGAATTGTTAGAACGTCTAAAGCTGCAAAAATTTCATCACATAATAAAATTTTTGGATCTCCCAGCAAAGCCATACAAATAACTAATTTTCTACGTTGTCCACCTGATAAAAATTTTGCTTTTACTTCTCTTATATTATCTAATTCAAATTTCCCAATCATCTCATTTACTTTATTAATTCTATCATTTTTGTTTTCAATTAGTATTTCGGCGATAGCATTTAAATTTTCGTTTAAAGTTAAATCATTAAAATATCCACCATATTGAGGAACATAACCAATTTTAAATTTTTTAGTTCTTAAATAAATCGGATATTCGGTTGCATCCTTTGCCTCAAAAAAAATTTTTCCATGATCAGGTTTTATAAGTCCTGTAAGTATATTAAATATTGTACTTTTTCCTGCCCCATTTGGACCAAGCAAACCTAAAATTTCACCAGGATTAACTTTAAAGCTTACATCGTCCAAAATTTGTCTTTTCCCAAAAGATATTGAAATTTTGTTAAATGAAATTAATGGTGTACTTTTTTTAAAACTTTTTATCCTAAATTTCTTAATAACTGCCATATTATTTCATGTAAACTATTTTAATTTTTTCTTTTTTATCTTTCATAGAAATTTTAGAGTTTTTTGTAATTAAGTCAATTTCCAATCTATCAGCTAAAAGCACAGTCTCTAAATTTTTATAAATTATATCTTCATATAGTATGGCTTGATTATTATTAAATAAAAGATCAAGGTATCTACAATCTATTTGATGTTCAACATAGTCAACTTTTATATTTTCATAAAAATTTGTATCATAATTTTTACTATTATATTTTGCAAAATCTGATTGAATAAAAATATCCTCAGTACCCAAGGTACTTATTTTAGCTTTTACATTTGTTAAAAATATAATATCAGGATTGTCTTCATTAATTTTACCAGTTTCAGCTTTTATACTATAAATACTCCCAGCATCGTCTTTTGAGAAATACTCAATACCTTTTATTATATTTGATTTTTCATCCAGAATTTTAGGAGTTTTTTTTTCTAAAATATCTGTTTTTTTAGATGATTTTTCTTGATCAAAATATTTAAAAAAAATTATTAAAAAAATTACTATAACAACTGAAAATAAAAATAGTTGTACTACAGTTTTTTTGTCCATTTAATGAATATCTGCACTAAGTATATTATGGATGTGCAGCAATCCAATAGTTTTTTTTTTGTTTTTATTTTTATGAACGCATAGGCTGGTTATTTTTTTTTCAGACATTATAGATAAGCTTTTTGATGCTAGCATATCTTTTTCAACACTTATAGGATTTTTAGTCATTATATTTTTAACTAATAAATTTTTTAAATTATTATTTTTTTGGTTTGATCTTCTAATTTGTCCATCTGTTATAATGCCTGTAGTTAATTTTTTTTTATTTATTGCAATTAAAACTCCGAAATTTTTTTTAGCAATAATATTTAAAGCATTTTTCATGTTTGAATTTTCATTTATAAATGGAATACCTTTTTTTCTTATCATTAAGTCCTCTACAGTTTTTAATTGATTGCCGAGCGATCCTTTGGGATGAAGAGTTTTAAAATTTTTTTTATTAAATCCTTTTTTGTTTAAAGCGGCTACAGCCAAACAATCTCCGATTGCTAAGCATTCCGTAGTAGAGCTTGTTGGTACAATTCCTAGACCTGCTTCTTTAACCTCGGGAATAAGAAGCTTTATATCTGAAGCTTTATATAATGTAGAATTTTTTTTTGAAACTATTCCGATTAAAGTAATTTTATTTCGATTTGCAAATTGAATTACAGGTTTTAATTCTTGAGTTTCACCAGAATTACTTATCAAAATCAAGATATCTTTTTTGGAAATACTACCAAGATCTCCATGGGCAGAGTCTGAAGCGGCAAGTGAAAATGAAGGACATCCAACGGAAGATAAAGTTGCAGAAATTTTAGAAGCAATTAAAAAACTTTTTCCAACACCACATAGTATAATTTTTGATTGACATTTCACTATTGCATTTACAGCTTGGTCAAATGAGTTGTTAATTGATGATTTTAACTTTTTTAAAGCCTGGATTTCTAGATCTATAACGTTTTTGGCAATTTTTTTTAAATTCTTTATTTTCATTTTAGTGCTCAAATGTTGAAATTTTATAACCTGAGATTTCCATGTCTACTAATATTGGTAAAACTTTCATACATTTTTCGAACAAATCTATTCTTTTTTCTCTAATAAGCATTTTTGTTAGCTTGTCTTTAATTTCAAAAAGGTATTGAGTATCTTGCGCTGCATAGTTAATTTGTTTTTCTGAAAGATTTGGATCACCCCAATCACTTTGTTGTTCTTTTTTAGAAATGTCTTTTCCACAAAGTTCTTTTACTAGATCTTTATACCCGTGTAAGTTTGAGGCTGTCCTTGCAATTTTTGAACATAGCTTTGTACAGAAAATGTTTTTTGGTTCAACTTTAAGATGATATTTTAACCATAAAAGATCTTGTCTAGCATAATGCATTATAAATTGGGTTGAAGTATTTGAAAGTATTTTGACTAAATTTGGTGCCTCATATGTTTTTCTGTTCAATTTAATTAAATAAAATTTTTTTGATTCAAGACCTAATTGAATTAATGTTAAGGGATCTCTACCAATGGTCAATCCTAATGCTTCACAGTCTAGTCCTATAACTTTTTCTTTAGATAAATCTAAATCTTGCGGCAAATCAGATTCGAAAATTTTGATGTTATTCATATTTAATTTATATATATAAAGATAATAATGTCTATTTTTAGATTACCATGAAAAATATCTTAATATTTGGGGGCACTGGCCAACTTGGCGTTTCTTTATGTAGACGTCTGTCTAAGGATTTTACTTTAACCATCCTCACACGTAATACTCATCAAAAGGCTTACCGTTTAAAAACCACAGCTAATGAGGGATATTTATCAATTATAGAAGGAAGTATATTTGATGAAAAAAAACTAAGAGGTTTAATTAGCAAAGCTCAAATTGTCATCAATTTAGTAGGAATTCTTTATGAAAAAAATAAAATTAACTCTTTTGAAAATATTCATACTAAATTTCCGTATTTATTATCAAAAATGTGCTTTGAATATAAAGTAGAGCAATTAATTCATGTTAGCGCTCTAGGAATAGAAAAAGCAATTGATAGCAAATATGCCAAAACAAAAATTGATGGAGAAAAAGCTGTAAGAGAAAATTTTCCTAAAGTAACTATTATAAAACCATCAATAATTTTTTCAGTGTCTGATCAACTAACTACTCACTTTATGAGCTTATTAAGTTTGTTGCCAGTTTTTCCGCTTTATTATGGCGGAAGGACAAAGTTTTCACCAATACATGTTTCTGATGTAGCGGAACTAATATTTTATGTAATTAATAATGAAATAATTTCAAAAAAAATAGAAGCTATTGGTCCCGAAGTTTTTACTTTTAAAGAGATAATTCAAATACTATTAAGATGTATAAATAAAAAAAGGATTTTATTGCCAATGCCTTTACCTATTGCAAAATTTTCTGCATTATTTTTTCAACTATTCAGGAATCCACTGTTAACTCTTGATCAGCTTCGTCTATTAAATCCAAAATACCCAAATATTAAATCAGAGGGAGGCAATACCAATTTTGACATTGGATGTCCTAGTAAGTTATTTTTTGAAGAAACTGTTAAATTATATAGTTATAACTGGAGAACTGGAGGTCAGTTTTCAATTGTTAAAAATGACAAATAAAAATTATTTATGATTATTTATTTTATTTACATTATTATAATTTTAATAATTATTTTTGTAATTTTTTTGGCAATCAAAGCTATAGGAATGGGAATTAAAGCAAAAAACGAAAATAAAAAAAAATACAATGATTTGATGAATAAAAAGAAATATTAATAATTTAAATTATGCAGATTTAATTTTTTTTTCTATAAATTGTGGTATTTCTTCCTCTTTATCTGAAGGATCCTCTTTTTTACCTTTTGGTTGGAATGCGTACAATAAGTGAAGTTTACAGTAAGAAAAATCTTTTAATGACTTTCTTCCACAAAAGTAGAAAGAACTTTCGTCGGGATGTCCTATAGGCCATTTGCATACACTTTCATCTAGTTCTTCGAGTTGCTTTGGGTTTTCTGGTTCAAAGTCATTTTCAATGATTAGTGATTTAAATTTATTTCTTCTACCTCTTTTTTTAATGCTTTCTTCTTCTTCAAATGATTTAATACTATTTTTTGTTGTTGGAGCGTTTCTAGTTTTTATTTTTGCAGAGAGGTTAAGTCTATGAGCTTTTCCAATGACTGCATTTCTGCTAATCCCACCAATTATTTCAGCAATTTGACTTGCTGTGTTTCCTTTTCCCCACAGTTCTTTTAACTTAGCTACTTTTTCTTCTGTCCAACTCATATTACAACATTTAGTGTTTTAAAATTAAATAAATACTATATAGAGTAACTCAGAATAAACTTAAAAAACAAGTAAATTTTTTGATTTATTAACAAAAATTAAAAAAAAACTATATGAATTATCACTTATGGTTGAATTACAAAATAAATATAAGCTAGGTGTAAGAAAGTTTGGTTTAATAAATTGGGTTGGTGCAACTAATTTATACATCAAAGAAGTCAATAGATTTTTTGTTGTTTGGGCTCAAACTCTTTTGTCTCCATTAGTTTCGAGTTTATTATTTCTCTCAGTTTTAACTTTGGCTTTGGGTAGTGATAGAGGAGAGGTTTTGGGCCATTCTTTTATTAATTTTTTGGCACCTGGGCTAATTGTTATGAGCCTCATAGGACAATCTTTTAGTCATTCTGTTAGCTCTTTTATGATAAGCAAAATGCAAGGGAATATTGTAGATATGTTATATGCCCCTTTATCAGCTTTAGAGGTATCATTTGCTATAATTTTTGCAGCAGTCACAAGAAGCTTAGTCATTGCAATAATTTCAGTAGCAGTTTTTTCAATAATAATTGATATAGAGTTTTATAACATATTTTACATATTCATTTTTGGGTTTTTAAGTTCTTTTATTCTTGGGTCTTTAGGTTTTATAACTGGTTTATGGGCAGAAAAATTTGATCATACTGCTACTATTACCAACTTTGTTATTACCCCTTTATCATTTTTAAGTGGTGTTTTTTACTCGATTGATAGATTGCCAATTATTTTTAAGAATATAAGTTTAGTAAATCCATTTTTTTATATGATTGATGGGTTTAGATATGGCTTTTTAGGAGCAGCAGATGGATCAATTAAATTTGGATTAATCTATTTAACCATTATTTCAGTAATATTATGGTTTGTAGCTTTTTATCTTTTTAGAATAGGTTATAAAATTAAATCATAATCATGTCTTCTTTGGCTAAAAATTATAATAGAAGAAAGATTGCTTTTAAGAGAGGTAAAGGTAGTTTTTTATATTCTACAGATGGAAAAAAATATCTAGATTTTATCCAGGGTATAGCGGTAAATTCTTTGGGTCATTCTAATCCACATTTAATAAGAGCAATGAACAAACAAGCCAAAAAAGTTTGGCATGTTTCAAATGCATTTATAATTCCTGAGGGTGAAAAGTTAGCATCAAAAATTAAAAAAAGAACATTTGCTGATTATGTGATTTTTCAAAATTCTGGTACAGAAGCAACTGAGACGGCAATAAAGGTTGCCAGAAGATATTTTTATTCAATTGGCAAGCCAAAAAAAAATAGAATTTTATGCGTTAAAAATTCATTTCATGGAAGAACACTAGCTGCAATTTTTGCCAGTGGTTCTAAAAAAATGACAGAAGGTTTTGGTCCAAAAATTGATGGATTTGATCATTTCGAATTTGGTAATCATAAATCATTAAAAAAGAAAATTAGCAATAAGACAGCTGCTATAATGGTAGAACCAATAATGGGAGAGGGTGGTATTAAAGTAATACCTGATTGGTGTTTAAGAGAGTTAAGAAAAATTTGTAATAAAAAAAAAATTTTATTAATTTTAGATGAAGTACAGTGTGGAGTTGGAAGATCTGGAAAATTTTTTGCATTTGAACACGCAAAAGTAAAACCAGACATAGTTCCAATAGCAAAAGGTATTGGCGGTGGATTTCCTATAGGTGCCGTACTAATGACAAAAAAAGTTGCGTCATGCATGGTTCCAGGAACCCATGGAAGCACGTTTGGTGGAAATCCATTAGCGATGAGTATTGGTAATGCTGTCTTAGATCAAATATTTAAAAAAGGTTTCCTTAAAAATGTTAAAAAGATATCAGCATATTTTCATAAAGAGTTGAACAAAATCAAAAATGATTATCCAAAGATAATTGAAGAAGTAAGAGGTATAGGTCTATTAATCGGTTTAAAACTTTTTAATAATCAAATTAAATTTATTAAAAAATTAGAAAACAATAAGTTACTCACTATTAAAGCTGCAGAAAATGTTGTCAGAATACTCCCTCCTCTTAATGTAAGTAAATCGGAAGTAGATCTTGCAACAAAAATTATTAGAAAAGTTTGCAAAGAACTAGAAGTATAATGAAACATTTTATAAATATTAGAGATATTCCTAGTAAGGAATTAAAAAAAATAATTTTTGATGCAAAAAAAAGAAAATCTAAAAGAAAAAAATTTGGTACTTTAGACTCGGACAGAGACTTTCCATTAAAAGGTAAACTTTTGATTCAGATGTTTGAAAAATCAAGCTTAAGAACAAGATTGAGTTTTTATATAGCAATTAAACAATTAGATGGAGGAGCACTTACTTTACGACCTGATGAGCTTCATTTAAATAAAGGAGGAGAAAGTTTGTTAGACACGGCGAAAATTATATCTTCTTTTGGAAACGCATTTATGCTCAGAACAGATAGTGAGGAAAAATTAAATATATTAAAAAAATATATGACCATTCCTGTGATCAATGGATTATCACCCAAATCACATCCGACACAGGTTTTATCTGACGTATTTACAATCGAAGAGATTAAAAAAAAATCAATTTCGAAATTACAAATTTGTTGGATTGGTGACTCTAATAATGTTCTTAATAGTCTAATAGAAGCTTCAGTAAAATTTTCATTTAAATTAAATATTGGATGTCCAAAAAATTATGAGCCAAATAAAGAATTACTTAATTGGGTTAAAAAAAATAATGGCAAAATAAAAATATTTAATGATAGCAAAGAAGCAGCCATTGGAAGTGATGTGATTTTCACTGATAAAGTAATATCAATGAACGACAAAGTTAATAAATTTAGAAAAATTAAAAATTTTAAAAAGTTTAAAGTAACTTCGGCGGTTATGAAATGTGCAAAAAAAGATGCAATTTTTCTTCACTGTTTACCTAGGGGACCAGAAGTATCAAATGATGTTTTTTTAGGAAAGCAGAGCAAAGTTTTTCAGCAAGCCCTTAACAGAATTTATGTTCAAAAAAGTATTTTATTATATTGTTTTGAGAAATTAAGGTAGTTGTTTTGGATTATCACTACTTTGATTTAGATATAAAATAACTGAAGCTCTATCTTTTTCTTTTTTTAGTCCTGCAAATCCCATTTTATTTCCCTTTATCCAAGATGATGGTTTAATTAAAAAGCCATTCATTTCTTCCCAACTCCAATCCTTTTTATAACCTGATAGCGCCTTAGAGTATTTGTAGTCTGATATTGCTCCAACCGGTCTAAACATTACATTCCAAAGTTTAGGACCAATTTTATTGCCTCCACCCTGGTTAATACTATGGCATGCAGCGCACTTTTTAAAAACTTTTTTGCCATGTTCAATATCTCCCATAGCTAACAAAGCAGTGATATCTACCTGACTTTCGGAACTCACAAGAGTTGCAGATGAACTTCCTTCTTTAATCTCAACTTTGTATCCATCAACATCTGGTTTTTTTACTTTAAAAATCAAATCAGATATTTTACCAACACCAAATACAACCAAAACTACTAAGAAAACTGCTGTAATTATTTTATTGATCTCAAAACTGTCCATAAATTTATATAATTATAATTATTTTGACGTATAACATAATAATTTGAAAATTACTTAATTTAAACTATTAATTTGCGTCTGTTAGACGCATAGATTAATTAAACATAATTTTGAATGCCAAAAACAATAATTTTAATTCCCTCAAGAATGTCAGCCTCGAGACTACCTGGTAAACCACTTTTAAAAATAAATGATTTGCCCATTATTTCTCATGTATTTAACAAAGCAAAAAAAACCAATATAGGTAAAGTTGTAGTTTGTACTGAAGATAATGAAATTTTAGAAGCAGTTAAAAAAAATGGAGGAGAAGCAGTTTTAACAAGCGATAGGCACAAATCAGGTAGCGATCGTATATTGGAAGGATATAAAAAATTAGGAATTGATAATGTTGATTATATTCTAAATTTGCAAGGCGATGAACCAAATATAGATGCGAACGATATAATAAATTTAAACAATTTTATGATCAACAATAATGCAGATATTGGAACTCTGGCTACAAAAATTAAAAGTGAAACTATGTTACATAATGAAAATATCGTCAAAGTTGCTTTAAAAGAAAAACTTTCTAATGAGAATTTTCCCATCGCAGCAGAGTTTGCAAGAAAAGATTTTTCAAATAAGCATGAAAATATTTATCATCATATTGGAATTTATATTTACAAAGTAAATACTTTAGAAAAATTTGTAAATTATGATCAAACTAAAAATGAAATACAATATAAACTAGAGCAATTTAGAGCATTAGATAATGGTATTAAAATCAATGTAGCTCTAGCAAATTCTTCGCCAATAGGTATTGATACAGAAGAAGATTATCTAGCCTTAAAAAAAATAATGGAATATAAATCATAAAATGAAAATACTTTACCAAGGCTCTCCAGGGGCTTACTCACATCTGGCTGCAAAAGAACTTTATCCTGATGCAGAAATTGTAGCTTGTAAAACCTTTGATGAATGTTTTAGAAAAGCAGAAGAAGATAAAACACTTAGAATAATTATACCTGAGTCAAATAGAATTACAGGAAATATTGGAATAGAATATTTAATTTTTAAACATCGTTTAAATATATATGCTGAATATTTCCAGAAAATTGAACATAATTTGTTAGCACTTCCAGGAATAAAATTGAAAGATGTTAATAATGTTTATTCTCACGCTCAAGCATTGTCGCAATGTTCAGAATTTATAAAAAAAAATAATTTAAATGAAAACGTGCGTGCCGATACAGCTGGTTCAGCGGCACTTATTGCAAAAAATAAGATAAAAAATGATGGAGCTATTGCTTCAAAATTAAGTGCAGAGATTTATAAATTAGATATTGTTGCATCAAATATTGAAAATGAAAAAGGGAATGTTACTCGTTTTTTAATAATGGGAAAAACTATTTCCCAGCCAGATTTGGAAAAAGGTAAATATATAACTTCTTTTTTGTTTAAATTAAAAAGTAAGCCTGCTGCACTTTATCAATCTCTTGGAGGATTTGCAATTAATGGAGTTAATTTAACTAAACTACAGAGTTTTCCAGAAACAAATTCTTTCTCTTCATATTTTTTTCTTTGTGATTTAGATGGCCACATTGATGATCCGAGAATACAAAAATCTCTAGAAGAACTTGATTTACACTGTGAGGATTTTCACGTTCTAGGTGTTTTTCCAGCTGATAAGTTTCGAGATAATTAATTTTTTTAAATACTTTAATATTGTAGAATAGAAATCATTACTGTTATAATACATATGGAGGCTAGAGGTGAATGCTGCTTGAACCCGACTAGATCTTAACAGAGGCAATCGTAGAGACAGTTATTCAGGTTCTAGTCTCCTAAACAATATGAATAAAAATTTAAAAGTTTTATCATTAAAATATAGACCACAAATTTTTTCTGATTTAATAGGTCAAAATATTATTTCAGAGACCATTACAAATTCTATAAAATTTAATAAAGTTCCTAATGCATATTTGTTTACAGGTATAAGAGGAGTTGGAAAAACTACAATAGCAAGAATAGTTGCAAAATCTCTTAATTGTTCAAATGGTTTTGATAATATTTGTAAAAATAATTTTTGTGAAAATTGTAAAGCGATTTCAAATTCAAACCATATTGATGTTTTAGAAATGGACGCGGCTAGCCGAACAGGAGTGGACGATGTGCGTGAACTTATTGAATTTTCAAGATACGGTCCTACCACCGCAAAATATAAAATATTTATAATTGATGAAGTTCATATGCTTAGCAAACAAGCATTCAATGCTTTGCTTAAAACTCTAGAAGAACCTCCAGAATATTTAAAATTTATTTTTGCTACAACAGAGATTAAAAAAATTCCTGTTACAGTTATATCAAGATGCCAAAGGTTTGATTTAACAAGAGTAAGGTCTTTAGAATTATTTGAGTATATAAAAAAAATAAAAGAAAAGGAAAAAGGGAAAGTAAGTGATGAAGCTTTAAAACTTATCGTCAAAATTTCAGAGGGCTCTGTTAGAGATGCTCTTTCGTTACTAGATAGAGCACTTTTGAGCTTAGATGAAGGTGAGGAGTTTAATTTAAATAAGGCGCAAAAAATTTTTGGTTATTTTGATAAGTCTCAATTAATAAGTTTATTTGAACTAATATTTGAAGGGAAGGAAAATGAAGTTTTAAAAATTTACAGATCTATATTTGATCAAGGAGTTGAACCAAAAATTTTTTTAAATGATTTTTTAGAAATATTATATTATTTTAAAAATATAAATTACTTAACAATCGATGGAAATAATTTTTCTTTAAATGATGAGGAATATAATTTAATCAAAAAAATATCAAATAAAATTGAACAAAGTACTATTATATTGTTTTGGCAATTCACAATAAAAGCAATAGATGAGCTAGATATTGTTTCAAATCAAAATTTATCTATTGAGATGTTTTTAATAAGATTAATTCATTTAAAACAGATTAAAACGGATTTAGAAAAAGAAAAAAATATTAATAATAAATTAGAAAAAGAAATTAATTTTGTAAGTGAAAAAAAAATGGAAACTAATGATTTGTTAGATTTAAAAAATAAAACAATTGGTCAAATGAAAAATATTGCACAAGAAAAAAAACTTGATGAGGAAGCCCAAATTAAAGATAAAATAAAAGAGTTTTCAATAAATTCATTTGATGAATTAATAGAAATTTGTATTCAAAAAAAAGAAGTTAAATTAAAATATGAGTTAGAAAAAAATGTGAATCTTGTAAGTTTTGAAAAACAAAGAATAGAAATTTCTTTTAATGATGATTTAGATAAAGAGTTCATTAAAATATTAACATCTAAGTTATATGACTGGACTAATAAAAGATGGATAATAACTCTTTCAAAAGAAAAAGGCGACCCATCTATAAAAGAAAAGGAAATTAATGTTAAGAAAAATATCTTTGAAAAAAATAAAGAAAGTGTTGTTTACAAAAAAATTTTAGAAAATTTTCCTGACGCAGAAATGACTGAAGTAAAAATAAAAAAAGGTGAAAAAAATGAATGATTTCTCAAAAATTTTGTCTCAAGCAAAAGAGCTAGAAGTAAAAATGAAAGAAAGCCAAGAAAAAATTAAAAATATAACGGCACAAGGTGTTTCAGGTGCAAACTCAGTAAAAGTAACTTTAAATGGAAATGGTGAAATAATTAATATTAATATTTCTCCAGAAACTTTAAAAGAAGAAAAAACAATAATTGAAGATTTGATAATGGCTGCTCATAATAATGCAAAAATAAAATTAAAATCTAAAACCACTGAGGAAATTACAAAAGCTACAGGGGGCCTAGGTATACCTGGGCTTAAATTTCCTTTTTAAATATATGCAAGATATTAATGAAATAGAAGAGTTAGTAAAATTGATATCAAAGTTGCCTGGTTTGGGACCAAAGTCTGCAAAACGAATTATTCTTAAATTAATAAGTAATAGAGAAGAAATATTAAAACCTACAGCAAACGCTTTAGGAAAACTTTTTAAAAATGTATCAAGGTGTCACTTTTGTGGAACATTAAAATCTAATACAGAAGGTTGTAATAATTGCGAAAACACAACTCAAAAATTTAACAAAATTTGTATAGTTGAGACAATAGGTGATCAATGGTCAATAGAAAATTCAAATATATATAAAGGGTACTTTCATATATTAGGGGGAACAGTTTCATCTGCTGGACAAAGGAAAGAAGACCTCTTAATAAATTCTTTAGTTGAAAGGGTGAAGAGGGATAAAATTGAAGAAGTCATTATTGCAACTAGTGCAACCGTCGAAGGAATGACAACAGCATATTACATTAAGGACAGTTTGAAAGGTGTAAATGTAAAAGTTTCAAAACTTGCTCACGGCCTGCCTGTGGGTGGAGAAATTGAAAATTTAGATGACGGTACGTTATTTTCTGCATTTAAAAATCGAAATGGAGTTGGAAATAATGCAGATTAATTTTTTTTAAGAAGCCTATTAAGGTGAAGAATTGGTTCAGTATATCCAGAAGGTTGCGATCTTCCATGGAATACTAGTTCGCAGGCAGCTTTAAATGCTATAGATTTATCGAAATTTCCAGACATTGTTTGATAAGGAGACTGACCTTTCATACTGGGATCTTTTAAGTTTTGGCTATCCACAATTTTTGCCATTTTTTTCATAATTTCTAAAACGTGTTTTTTACTACATATGCCATGATGTAACCAATTAGCAATATGCTGACTACTTATTCTGCATGTTGCCCTGTCTTCCATCAAACCTACTCCATTTATATCGGGCACTTTAGAACAACCTACAGATTGATCTACCCATCTAACTACATAGCCTAAAATTCCTTGTGCATTGTTTTTTAATTCCCTATTAATTTCTTCCATAGACCAATTTGGGTTAGTAGAAATTGGAATAGTTAAAAGATCAGCAAGTTTTGCACTTTTTCTTTTTGATAATTTTTTTTGTTTAGCAAAGACATTGACCTCATGATAGTGGAGAGCGTGCAATGCTGCTGCAGTAGGGGAAGGCACCCATGCACAATTTGCTCCTGCAAGTGGATGAGTAATTTTTTGTTTCATCATATCATTCATTAAATCTGGCATTGCCCACATACCTTTTCCTATTTGTGCTTTACCTGAAAAACCACATGAAAGACCAACATCAACATTATTGTTTTCGTAAGCTGATATCCATTTTGAAGATTTCATTTCACCTTTTAAAATCATAGGCCCTACTTCTATTGAGGTATGAATCTCATCTCCTGTTCTGTCTAAAAAACCAGTATTTATAAAGAATACTCTATTTTGTAGAGCTCTAATACATTCTTTCAGATTGACCGATGTTCTTCTTTCTTCATCCATAATACCACAAAGAATCTGATATTTTTTTAAATTTAAAACTTTTTCAACTTTTTCAAAAATTAAATTTGTAAAGGCACATTCTTCAGGTCCATGCATCTTTGGCTTAACAATATAAATAGAATTTGTTCTTGAATTTCCTTTTCTTTTAAAGTCATGAATACAAGCTAGAGAAGTAATAAAAGCATCAAGAATGCCTTCAGGACACTCAGAACCATCTTTTAAAAGAATCGCAGGATTAGTCATAAGATGACCAACGTTTCTATTTAACATTAAAGATCTACCGTGTAGTTTAATTTTTTTACCCTTTGAAGAAACATAATATCTATCAGGATTTAATTTTCTTATAATATTTTTTCCTTTTTTTTTAAATTCTGACTTTAATTCTAACTTCATTAATCCCAACCAATTTTGATAACCAAGAACTTTATCTTCTGCATCTACTGCAGCAACACTATCCTCATGATCACAAATAGTTGAGATTGCAGATTCTAAAATAATATCATGTATTTTTAATACATCTTGATTCCCTTCAGGGTTATTAATTTCCATGTCTCCACTTTGATCAAATAAAATATCGATATGAAGATTATTATTTATAAATAAAAGTGAGCACAATTTATTAGTTTTTTTTCTATATCCAACAAACTGCTTGGGATATTTAAGTTTTAAATTAAGCTTATTATTTTTTACTTCTGGAATTTTTGATATTTCTTTCCAACTTTTTCCCTCCAGAGGAATATACTTGTCTAACAAATCACGTGCATAAAGAATTACTTTCTTACCTCTTATCGGGTTATAAGTTTTTCCTCTTAAAGCTCCATGGGTTTCAGGAATTAAATCTGTTCCATACAAACTATCATACAAACTTACCCATCTTGCATTTGCAGCATTTAATAAAAATCTTGCGTTAGAAACAGGACAAACTAATTGAGGACCACAGATACTTGATATTTCATTGTCTACGTTTTTGGTTTTGATTTTGAAATTGGTACCTGATTTTTTTAAATATCCAATTTTTTTTAGAAAATCTGTATACTTTTTTAAATTAAATCTATTATCTTTATTTTCTTTATGCCATGTATCAATTAATTTTTGAATTCTTTCTCTTTTTTCGATTAAATTTTTATTTTTAGGTGAAAGTTCGTGAATATATTTGTTAAACCCACTCCAAAATCGTTCTTTGCTGATTTTAGTTCCTGGCAACAGTTTGACATTAATAAAATTTGCTAATTTTACCGATACAGAAAGGTCTCTAATTTTTATGTATTTTTCTTTCATTTTTTGTATCTTTTATTGGTTAATATAACTTTTTGTTCCCAAACCAGTCAATTTATTATTATAATTAAAATTTTTCCACTTTATTGCCATTTTTTGCTTTATAAACATAGTGAAGTTATAAAATGAGAAACTATTTGAATTTTGAAGATAAAATAAAAAATTTAGAGAATGAGTTAGATAAATTAAAAGATCCTTATAACAATGAAGGACTTTCAGAAGTTGATACTAATAAAATTTCAAAAATTCAGTCAGAAATAGATGAAAAATTAAAAGAAGTATATTCAGACTTAAATCCTTGGCAAATAACGTTAGTAGCAAGACATGAGGATCGGCCAAAATCAAAGTTTTTTATAGACAACCTATTTGAAGAATTTATCCCATTGTCGGGAGATAGATTTTATGGTGAAGATAAATCGGTAATATCAGGTTTTGCCAAATTTGAAGGTAATTCAATTTTAGTTATAGGACAAGAAAAGGGTGACGATTTAGACTCAAGAATCAAAAGAAATTTTGGAATGATGAGACCTGAAGGATATAGAAAAACTATAAGATTAATGAGATTGGCAGATAAATTTAAAATTCCAATTATATTTTTCATAGATACTCCAGGAGCTTATCCAGGAGTTGGTGCCGAGGAGAGAGGTCAAGCGGAAGCGATTGCAAAAACTATCGAGTGCAGTATGGAATTAGGGGTTCCAACTATATCAGTAATAATTGGCGAAGGTGGCTCGGGTGGAGCTGTGGCACTATCTTCATCAAGCAAAGTTCTTATGCTTTCAAATGCGATATATTCTGTAATTTCGCCAGAAGGATGTGCAACTATTCTTTGGAGAGATCCTACAAAAACTTTGGAGGCTGCAAAGGCCATGAAACTTTCAGCAAAAGATTTATTAAATTTAGGAGTAATAGATGAAATTATAACTGAGCCAGTTGGGGGTGCCCATAGAGATAGAGATTTTATTTTAAAAAATATTAAAAATTCAATATTTAAAAATTTAAACGACCTAAAAGATCTTAGTAGAGATGAAATTATAAATCAGAGAAAAAAAAAATTTTTATCAATTGGAAGAAGTGGTGGATTTGTAACGCAATCAACCGACGAGAATTCTTTGAGTATGAAAACAAGTTTTTTTATGGATATAAAGAAAAGAATTTATACTTTTAAAAAAGAGTTAATTATTTTTGGATTTTTAGCTTTTATATTTGTTATTTTATACTATTTTTTATAAAGCACCGCAGCAAAACTTATATTTTTTACCAGTTGCTCCACATATATCATTTCGAGATATTTTTTGACCCTTGTTTAATATTAAGAGACATTTTGGATTATTAACTATACTAGTACTTTTTTTCACATTGTCTTGTTCATTTTTTTTTTCGACAATTGCCAAATTAATTAAAATAGTAATTAAATCTATTTTAAGTTTTTGTAATAAATTTTCAAATAAATTGAAGGCCTCTTTTTTATATTCTATTAATGGATCTCTTTGTCCATAAGATCTTAATCCTATAACTTGCCTTAGTTGTTCTAAATACTGGATATGAGATTTCCAATTTGTATCTATAGTTTGTAAAAAAATTCTTTTTTCTAGTTCTTCAGCTTGATTTCTCAAAAGATGTTTAATTCTTTCTTCTCTTTTTTCCTTAAACTTTTCTTTAATTTTCTTTTCAAATTCTTCCTTTTTTTCTTTAATTAAATTTTGTACTTCTATTTCTGTAAAACTTTTACCAAGTATAGACTTTAAATGATTATTTAACTCACTATTTTTAGAACTAGCAATTTCTTTATTTTTTAATTCGACTAATTCCTCAATGATTTCAGTTAAAAAATTATCTGAATAATTGAATATTTCTTTACTTTTTATCACCTCATTTCTTTGTGTAAAAATGACATGTCGTTGATCATTTAAAACATCGTCAAATTTTAGTAGTGTTTTTCTAATATCAAAGTTTCTTGCCTCTACTTTTTGTTGAGCACGTTCTAAAGCTTTATTTATCCAAGGATGTTCAATGCTTTCTCCATCTTTTAAGCCAAGTTTTTCTAAAATATTATTCATAGAATCTGAGCCAAATATTCTCATTAAATCATCTTCTAAACTTACATAAAAAATAGAATTTCCTTCGTCTCCTTGACGTCCCGATCTACCTCTGGCTTGGTTATCTACTCTTCTAGACTCCATCCTTTCAGTTCCTATTACAAATAGTCCCCCTAAAGATTTAATTTCATCTTTTTCATTATTACTATTATCTTTTCCTCCAAGCTTAATGTCTACTCCTCTTCCAGATATACTAGTTGTAATTATTATCGATTTTTTTGTTCCAGCATTAGCTATTATTTCGGCCTCTTTTTCATGATTTTTTGCATTTAACACAATGTGTTCAACTTTATTTTTTTTTAATAAATTGGAATAGTGTTCAGACTTATTAATGCTAGCAGTGAATACTAAAAGTGGTTGACCTCTGTTATTACATTCTTTTATTTTACTAATTATAGCATTATCTTTTTCCTTTAACGTTCTAAAGATCATATCGTTCAAATCTTTTCTGATCATTTTTTTATTTGTTGGAATGCTTACTACATGTAAATTATATATTTCAAAAAACTCTTCGGATTCAGTGGAAGCAGTTCCAGTACATCCAGATATTTTAGAGTAAAGCTTAAAATAATTTTGATATGTGATAGAGGCGAGAGTTTGATTTTCTACCTGTATTTCTATTCTTTCTTTAGCCTCAAGAGCCTGATGCAAACCATCGCCATATCTTCTTCCTTCAAGAATCCTGCCCGTAAGTTCGTCAATTATTTTGAGAGACCCATCTTTAACTATATAGTCTCTTCCTTTTTCAAACAAATGATTTGCTCTTAATGCTTGATTCACATGATGTACTAAATTTAGGTTTTCAGGGTCATAAAAATTATTATTTTTTAAAACACCTGCATTCGAAAATTTCTTTTCAACACTATCAATTCCTTGATTAGTTAATAAAATATTCTTATCTTTTTCATCAATTTCGTAATCATTTGGATTTAATTGACTCACCAATTTGTCAACTGATAGATACTTATCAGTTTTATTTTCTGCTGCTCCTGAAATAACAAGAGGAGTTCTAGCCTCGTCTATTAAACATGAGTCAATTTCATCAACAATTGAAAAATAATGTTCCCTTTGTGAAATTTGTTCCTTATGAATTGACATATTATCTCTTAGGTAGTCAAATCCTAATTCACTATTTGTAGCGTAGGTTATATCACATTCATAATTTTTTTTTCTTGTAAAATCATCTTGATCATTATTAATGAATCCTGATGACAACCCTAGGAAGTTATAAATTTTACCCATATCTTCACAGTCTCTTTTTGCTAAGTAATCATTGACTGTGACTACGTGTACACCTTTTTCTGTCAATGAATTTAAATATGCAGCTAGAGTTATGGTTAAAGTTTTACCTTCACCCGTTCTCATTTCAGCAATTTTACCTTCATGCAAGACTACACCACCAATAATTTGAACATCAAAATGCCTTTCCCCTCTGGTTCTTTTTGATGCTTCTCTCACCAAAGCAAAAGCTTCGGGTAAAATTGTCTCTAAGCTATCTCCTTTTTTTATTCTTTCTTTAAATTTCTTAGTTCTTACTGGAAAATCCTCATCTTTAAGCTTACTTATTTCATCTTCCCATTTATTCACTTTTTCAACAATTTTATGAATTCTATCAAGTTCTTTTTGATTATTTGATTTGAAAAATTTAGATATAAATTTTACAGGATTTATCATCTTATTTTTTTGATATATAGTTTTAATATATTAAATATATAGGTATTAAATAACTTATTTAAATAGTATGGCAATAAACTTTAGTAATTTATTCAATTCATCAAGCAAGAACTCAAAATTGGGCGACTTTCAAGATTTGAATCATCTTGATGGGGTTTCAATTTCTACGACTTCAGCAAACTTATACAATAATAAAAGAGATGACCTTGTTATGTTTTACTTTAGAAAAGGTGCTGAATATGCATCAGTTTATACTCAGTCTAAAATTATTTCAGAAAATATCAAATGGAATATAAATTTAAAAAATAAAAAAATTAACGCACTATTGGTGAACACGAGAAATGCAAATGCTTTCACAGGAAAACGTGGGCACCAAGGTTTAAAGGAAATAGCAGAAGAGCTATCAAATAATCTTTCTGAAAAACAAAAAAAAGACGAAGAGAAACCAGAAAAAATTAAATCAAATAAAATAATTTTTGCTTGTACAGGAACGATCGGAGAGAAGTTTCCTACTGAAAAAATTAAAAAAAATATTCCAGAACTTGTTGAAAAAATTAAATACACACAAAACAAATATATATGGACGAAGGCTGCGCTAGGAATTATGACTACCGATATAGTCCCAAAGCTTGCAATGGAAGAGTGTAAAATTGGCAACTCCAACATTAAAGTTTATGGAGTTGCAAAAGGATCTGGTATGATTTTCCCTAATATGGCTACAACATTAGCTTTTATTTTTACTGATGCAAATCTTTCGTCAAATATATTACAGAAATTATTAAGAAAAAATATTGAAACAACATTCAATGCAATAAGTTGTGATGGAGATACAAGTACTAATGATATGGTTTCAATTTTTTCTACAGCAATGGCAAAAAACTCTAAAATTAAAACTATAAACGATCCAAAAATAAAAGATTTTGATATTGCTTTGCATTCCGTACTGTTAAATCTTGCAAAAAGAGTTGCAGCTGATGGCGAAGGAGCATCTAAGTTTATAACTGTTTCCGTCAATAATGCCAAAAACCAAGAAGATGCAAAGAAAGTTGCCTTTTCAATTGCAAATTCTCCTTTAGTTAAAACTGCCATTGCAGGAGAAGACTGTAATTTTGGTAGAGTTATAATGGCAGTGGGAAAATCTGATGTTAATATTAATTTAAACAAATTAACACTAAAGTTTGGAGATATAAAAATTATTGAAAAAGGTCAAATATCTAATTTTTATAATGAGATTGAAGCTAAGGAATATATGAGAAACGAAAAAATTGATATAAATGTGGACATTGGTACAGGAAAAAAAAATTTTAAAGCATATACAATGGATTTAACAAAAAAATATATTGAAATTAACGCAGACTATCGAACATAATACAATTGAGTATTGAATTATAAAAACTAATAACTAAATAATACTTATGATAAAATATAATTTAGTTTGTAAAGAATGTAATAAATCTTTTGATAGTTGGTTTTTATCATCCAAAGAGTACGATAAATTAAAAAAATTAAAACACATTAATTGTTACAATTGTAATTCTTTAGAAGTTGATAAAAACTTAATGTCACCAAATGTTTTAAATCATAAGAATAAAAAATTAGAAAAAATAAAAAATAAAAAATTCGAAGAAGTTAAAAAAACTTTAAAAGATTATCAAAAATTTATTAAAAATAACTTTAAGTATGTAGGAGAAAATTTTGCTTATGAGGCAAGATCAATTCATTATAAAAATAAAAAGAAAACAAAAGAAGGTATTTACGGAAATGCTTCATTAGAACAACTAAAAGAGTTGAACGAAGAAGGGATTGAGACTGAGATTGTTCCGTGGATTAACGAAAAAGAAAATTAGTTTTTTTTAAACCTAGCTATATAATTTACTGAGTCGTCATTACTTAATTCCCATTTATCTTTTAAAATATCATACTTTAAACCATCAAGGTTTTTAATTTTTAAATTATTTTCCTCTGAAATTTTTATTAATTCTTTAGGTTTGACAAATTTTTCCCAGTCGTGAGTTCCAATTGGTAGCCACCGTAAAATGTATTCAGCACCAACAATTGCAAACGCATATGATTTTAGAGTTTTGTTTAGAGTAGCTATAAACATTAACCCATTTTTTTTTAATAATTCCGAACTTTTTTTAATAAAAAAATTTATATCATCCACGTGTTCTACTATTTCCATGTTTAAAACAACATCAAATTTTTTTTTGATTTTAATTTTTTCTGGGGATGAGCATATATAATTAATTTTGAGATTATTTTTTTTTGCGTGAAATTTTGCAATTTCAATATTTTTTTTGGACGCATCTATTCCGACAACATTTGCTCCGAGCTTACACATTGGCTCAGAGAGAAGACCTCCACCACAACCAATATCTAAAATATTAATTTTTTTAAGAGGTCTTGTTGAGGGTTTCATTTTAAAGTGTTTTATTATATTATTTTTAATATATCCTATTCTAATAGGATTAAACTTGTGTAATGGTTTAAATTTTCCATTCGGATCCCACCACTGTGAAGCCATTTTTGAAAATTTTTCTATTTCTTCTTTATTTATTGTGCTACTTTTCATTGTTAGTTGACATTACAATTAAGATGTATTTTATCAATATATTTAATTTTTTATAAAAATAATTATCAATGAAAATCATAGTGTTAAAGTTTGGTGGAAGTTCAGTAGGAACTGTAGAGAGAATTAAAAAAATAGCTAATATAGTAGTTAGTTATAGAAAAAAGGGATATAAACCGATTGTAATCTCATCTGCAATGAGTGGGACTACAAATGATTTAATAAAAAAATCTGCAGCAATAAGCAACAATTTTAATTCTGCGGAATACGACGTGCTTGTTTCTGCTGGTGAACAAATTTCATGTTCCTTAATAGCAGGTAGATTAAATCATTTAGGTTATAAATCACAATCATGGATGGGCTGGCAAATTCCGATATTGACTGAGGGCATGTACAAATATTCAAGAATAATTAAAATTTATAAAAAAAAAATTATAGACAGTTTAAGATCAGGCGAGATACCTATTATTGCAGGCTTTCAAGGCGTAAATAGTAACAACAGAATAACAACATTAGGCAGAGGAGGGTCTGATGCGTCCGCAATTATGTGTGCTAAATTTTTTAATGCACAAAAATGTATAATTTATACTGATGTCGAAGGAGTTTACACCACTGACCCAAATACTTTGAGAAATGCAAAAAAAATAAAAGTTATTTCTTATGAGGAAATGTTAGAAATGGCTTCATTAGGTGCAAAAGTTATGCAGCCCACTTCGATACAAGATGCGAGATTAAATAGGATTGATATTGAAGTGAAATCTTCATTTGTAAAAAAAGGCGGAACCAAAATTACCAAAAGGAAAAATTTAATAAGCAACAAAATAATAAGAGGCATATCTTTTACTAAGAATGATGCTAAAGTTACACTTATTGGAGTAAAAGATAAACCAGGGATTGCTGCAGCAGTATTTAAACCGTTATCTAATAATGCAATAAATGTTGATATGGTTGTTCAAAATATATCGGCCAACGGCAAAGAAACCGATTTAACTTTTACTATAAAGTCTGATGATTTAATTAAAACACAAAGACTTATTAAAAAAAATAAAAAAATTATCTTTAGAGAATTAATTGTTGATAAAAATGTTTCAAAAGTATCAATCATTGGAGTTGGTATGATAGCTACACCTGGAGTTTCATATAGGATGTTTCATGCTTTAGCAAAAAAAAATATTAATATTTTAGTTATATCTACTTCAGAAATAAAAATATCTGTTTTAGTAAATAAAAAAAATATATCAAAAGCAATTTTAGCACTACATAAAGAATTCAAACTTGATAAATAAAAATGAGTTTAAGACCATTTAGAGATATAAAAAGAAGAAAAACTAAAGTAATCAAAGTTGGAGATATTAAAATAGGTGGAGACAACCCTATTTCAGTTCAATCAATGACAAATACTTTAACAACCGATATAAAATCTACAATAAATCAAATTAATAATATATCGGCTGAAGGAGCTGACATTGTGAGAGTTTCTTGCCCAGATCAAGAATCAACAACTGCTTTAAAAGAAATTGTTAAGCATGTATCTGTTCCTATTATTGCAGATATTCATTTCCATTTTAAGAGAGCTATAGAGGCAGCAGAAAATGGAGCAAAGTGTTTAAGAATTAATCCTGGAAATATAGGAGATGAAAAAAAAATAAAGGAAGTTGTTTCTTCTGCAAAAAATAATGACTGTTCAATTAGAATAGGTGTAAACGCAGGCTCACTAGAAAAAGATATATTAGAGAAATATAAAGAACCATGCCCCGAAGCACTAGTTGAAAGTGCATTAAGAAATATCGAAATTTTAGAGAACCAAGATTTTTTTAATTTTAAAGTAAGCGTTAAATCTTCTGATGTTTTCTTATCTATAGCAGCTTATAGACAACTTTCCAAAGTATGCGATTATCCATTACACTTAGGAATTACCGAAGCAGGCAGTTTTATTTCTGGAAGTATAAAATCATCTATAGGACTAGGCTCTCTTTTAATGGACGGTATTGGTGATACAATAAGGGTATCTTTATCGGATGAACCATCCAAAGAGGCAAAAATTGGGAATGAAATTTTAAAATCATTAAACTTAAGAAATAGAGGTGTTAAAATTATATCTTGCCCTTCTTGCGCAAGACAGGCATTTCCAGTAATAAATACAGTTAAAGTATTAGAGGATAAACTTTCTCATATAAAAACACCCATAACATTATCTATAATTGGCTGTGTAGTTAATGGACCCGGCGAAGCAGCACTGACAGACATAGGAATTACAGGAGGTGGGAAGGGAAGCAATATGCTTTATCTTTCTGGTATTCAATCTGAAAAAGTTTTGACAGACGATATAATATCTAAGGTAGTAGATCAGGTAGAGAAAAAAGTGAAAGAAATAGAAAATAAAAATTAATGATTCCTATAAAAAAAGTTAGTGATTTAATATCTAGACATTCTTTACTTGAAAGAGAGTTGGCATCTGGTGAGATTGATAAAAAGAAGTTTGCAGAAAAGTCAAAAGATTATTCAGATTTAAATGAAATTATTAGAGAAATTAAAGAATATTATACTTTCGATAAAGATAAAAAAGATTTAGAAAAAATTATAGATGATAAGAATAGTGATAAAGATATTAAAGAATTGGCCAACAATGAATTAGAGGAATTAATAAAAAAAAATGAAAAAAATGAAAAAAAGATTAAGTTATTTTTACTTCCAAAAGATGATGCTGATAAAAAAAATGCTATAATTGAAATAAGGGCAGGCACTGGAGGTTTGGAAGCAAGTCTTTTTGCTTCAGATCTTTTTAAAATGTACGAAAAAGTTAGTCATAAAAAAAAATGGACTATAGATTTAATTAGTATTTCTAAAAGTGAGGCTGGAGGATTGAAAGAGGTAATTGCATCAATTAAAGGAAAAAATATATATTCAACTCTAAAATATGAAAGTGGAGTACATAGAGTTCAAAGAGTTCCCGATACAGAAACACAAGGAAGAGTTCATACTTCAGCTGCAACAGTTGCTGTTCTTCCCGAGGCTGAAGAAGTTGATATTAAAATTGAGGAAAAAGATTTAAGAATAGATGTTTTTAGAAGTAGTGGGCCAGGAGGCCAAAGCGTCAACACTACCGACTCTGCCGTAAGAATAACTCATATTCCAACTGGAATTGTAGTTAGCCAACAAGATGAAAAATCACAAATTAGAAATAAAGAAAAAGGTTTAAAAATATTAAGATCTAGAATTTATGATTTTGAAAGACAAAAAAGAGAAGATGAAAGGTCTAAAGATAGAAAAAGCAAAATTGGAACAGGAGATCGCTCTGAAAGAATTAGAACATATAATTTTCCCCAAGGAAGAGTTACCGATCATAGAATAAATTTAACATTACATAAACTAGAAGATTTTTTAGAGGGAGAAATATTTGACGAAATGGTAGAAAATTTAAATCTGCAGGCTCAAGAAGAAAAATTAAGTTCTTTAAATTAAATGAATATTCAAGAAACAATTAATAAAGCTACAATTACACTAAAGAATAATGATATAAAAACACCCTACCTTGATAGTGAGTTGCTACTTTTAAAAGTTTTACATAAAGACAGGAAGTATTTGCTTTTAAATTCAAAGGAAACGCTAAGCAAAGAACATTTATTTCAATTCAACAATTTAATTTGCAGAAGAAAAAAAGGTGAACCAGTCGCCTATTTAATAAACTATAAGGAATTTTGGAAGGAAAAATTTTTTGTTAATAAAGACGTTTTGATTCCAAGACCAGATACTGAAGTTTTGATAGAAGAAGTTTTAACAATCTACAATAATGATAAAAAGTTAAATATACTAGATATTGGAACTGGCTCGGGTTGTTTGCTCTTGTCAATTTTAAAAGAAAGAAAAAAATTTTTAGGAATTGGCGTAGATATTTCCAAAAAAGCTTTAAATGTAGCTCGTTTTAATGCAAAATTACAACACTTAGATAATAGGGTTAAATTTTATAATTCTGATATTGACAAATTTTTTATAGGTAAATATGATGTTATTTTATCTAATCCACCTTATATTAAAAACTTTGATTTAAAATATTTGGATAAAGATATAGCTGCTTATGAGCCAAAAGTTGCTTTAGAGGGTGGCTACGATGGTCTTTCGAAAATTACTAAAGTAATTAATAAAGCATCATATTTGATAAAAAAAAATGGTAAGTTAATATTAGAGATGGGCTGTGATCAAAAAAACGAAATTGTGAAAAAATTAAAAAACAAAAAATTTTATATTAATAAAATAATAAAAGATTACGGAAAAAACGATCGTTGTATTATTAGCACAAAAATTTAACACAAACTAATTAAATGGTAACATTTAGAAATAATAGAAGAGGAAGATTTAGAGGTGGAGATCGTAATTTTAAAAGAAATAATGGCGGCTCTAATAAGTATAAGTCTGATTTTTCATCAAATACAAATTTTCAAAGAAAGGCACCAGGAAGAAATAATCATAATGCGTCTAAGTTGATAGAAAAATATAACGATTTAGCTACAGAAGCACTTGCAAGTGGTGATAAAATATTATCAGAGAACTATTTTCAACATGCAGATCATTTTACGAGAGTAATTGAAGAACAAGATAGAAAAAAAAATATAAAAAATTTAGAAAAATCTGAAACAAGCGAAATTAAAGAAAATAATTTAGAAGAAAAGCAAGAAAACGAAAAACAAATTATTAATAGTTAGATTACTTTAAGCCTAATATAAGTTCAGACTTTAAAACATCGGTCTTGATTCTTTTTACTTCGAATAACTCTCTACTTTTACCTTTTAAAATTTTACCCGAAGGCAATTTTAATGTTTGGGAATTTATTTTTTTTCCATTTTCAATAACCTCGTAGTGAAGATGTGGACCAGTTGATTTTCCAGTAGAACCCACATAACCAATTACCTGACCTTGTTTAACTCTTCGACCAACTCTCATTCCATTTGCAAATTTACTCATGTGAGCATAAACTGTTTGGTAAGTTGAGTTATGTTTTATTTTTATACAATTTCCCCCACCGCCACACCATTTCGCTCTAATTATTACACCATCACCCGATGCCATAATAGGCGTTCCCATGGGCGCGGCAAAGTCTGTACCTCTATGCATTTTATTAAATCCATCTATTGGATGTTTCCTCATACCAAAACTTGAAGAAAGTCTTGCTCCATTAATAGGAGTTTTCATTAAAGCTTTTTTTATGCTTTTTCCATTAACATCATAATGTCCTTCATTTTTTTTTTGATCAAAATAATATAAAGCATTTGTTTGATCTCTTAAAATTAAGTCTGCAAAAATAATATTTCCAGTCTCAAATATTTTTTTGTTTTCATCTTCAAAAATTTCATACATTATTTGAAAAGAGTCATTTTTTCTTATGTCTCTTTGAAAGTCTACTTGAAAACCATAAATTCTAGCAAATTCTACAATTAGGTTTATTGGAATTTTTAAGTTATCGGCAGTTTTGTACAAACTATGTGTAATTTTTCCTTCTTTAACAACTATTCTTTTAATTAAGTTTGTAACGATTTCTCGTTTTACAAAATTATTATCTAGCAAATTTCTTGTTATCTCTACCTTTTTTGTTTTTGATATAGGATATACTAAGTGAATAATTTTTTTATCTTCAGATTGATCTATAGTAAATTTAATTACTTGATTTATTCTAAGTTTATTTGATTTTTGTATTTTTAATAATGTAGAATTAATTTTTTTAATCTCTTGTTCAGATATTTGATAGTTTTTTAATATACTATTAAAGCTCTCACCTTTTAAGACTCGATGTTTTATTTCCTGATATTTAGGCTTTAGATTATCTATAAAATGTCCTAAGTTTTTTTGAAAATAAATATTGTCTGTTAAAGCAATGAAATTTCTTATAGTTTTTTCCTTGTTTAAATTGTAAATTTGAGTACTGGTGACCGCAAAAATTAATAGGGTGAAAAGTAAAAAAAATTCGATATTTTTGAGAATTATTTTTTGAATTTTGACTAAATAAAATTTCATATAATTTAACAATTATTAATTTAGTAACTAACAAAAATCAAAAAAAACCCCTTTATTTCAACAATTTTAAGGCTTTTTTTTATTAGTTAACCGCTTGATTTACCTTTATTTTAGACTATAAGCGTCACACTTTCTCAATAAAATTATTGTGAATTATTAGGATTTTTATCCTAATTAGCTATTTTATAAGTGAAATTTAAGAAGAGAAGTGTGGGCGGTTAAGGTTACCAAAATTTGTCGTACACACTTCAACATTATATAAATTTTATTCTTAGAATTTATATAGAAGCTAGTGTGCGCCGTTTTTAAACTTGAGAGTTTGATCATGGCTCAGAACGTACGCTGGCGGCACGCCTAATACATGCAAGTCGAACGAAGTAGCAATACTTAGTGGCAGACGGGTGAGTAACATGTGGGTATCTTCCCTTTGGTGAGGAATAACACGAGGAAACTTGTGCTAATACCTCATAAGTCTTTACGGAGAAAGCTTTATGCGCCATTGGATGAGCCTGCACTTGATTAGTTTGTTGGTGGGGTAATGGCCTACCAAGACTTTGATCAATAGCTGATTTGAGAGGATGATCAGCCACATTGGGACTGAGACACGGCCCAAACTCCTACGGGAGGCAGCAGTAGGGAATCTTGCACAATGGAGGAAACTCTGATGCAGCGATGCCGCGTGAGTGAAGAAGGCCTTTGGGTTGTAAAGCTCTTTCGTCGGGGAAGAAAATGACTGTACCCGAATAAGAAGGTCCGGCTAACTTCGTGCCAGCAGCCGCGGTAATACGAAGGGACCTAGCGTAGTTCGGAATTACTGGGCTTAAAGAGTTCGTAGGTGGTTAAAAAAGTTGGTGGTGAAATCCCAGAGCTTAACTCTGGAACTGCCATCAAAACTTTTTAGCTAGAGTATGATAGAGGAAAGCAGAATTTCTAGTGTAGAGGTGAAATTCGTAGATATTAGAAAGAATACCGATTGCGAAGGCAGCTTTCTGGATCATTACTGACACTGAGGAACGAAAGCATGGGTAGCGAAGAGGATTAGATACCCTCGTAGTCCATGCCGTAAACGATGTGTGTTAGACGTTGGAAATTTATTTTCAGTGTCGCAGCGAAAGCAATAAACACACCGCCTGGGGAGTACGACCGCAAGGTTAAAACTCAAATGAATTGACGGGGACCCGCACAAGTAGTGGAGCATGTGGTTTAATTCGAAGATACGCGCAGAACCTTACCAACACTTGACATGTTCGTCGCGACTTTAAGAGATTAAAGTTTTCGGTTCGGCCGGACGAAACACAGGTGCTGCATGGCTGTCGTCAGCTCGTGTCGTGAGATGTTGGGTTAAGTCCCGCAACGAGCGCAACCCTTACTTTTAGTTGCCATCATTTAGTTGGGCACTCTGAAAGAACTGCCAGTGATAAGCTGGAGGAAGGTGGGGATGACGTCAAGTCCTCATGGCCCTTACGTGTTGGGCTACACACGTGCTACAATGGTATCTACAACAGGAAGCAAAACGGCAACGTTTAGCAAATCCTAAAAAGATACCTCAGTTCGGATTGCACTCTGCAACTCGAGTGCATGAAGCTGGAATTACTAGTAATCGTGGATCAGCGTGCCACGGTGAATGCGTTCCCGGGTCTTGTACACACCGCCCGTCACACCATGGGAGTTGGTTCTACCTTAAGGCAAAGTTTAAAACCTTTGACCACGGTATAGTCAGCGACTGGGGTGAAGTCGTAACAAGGTAGCCGTAGGGGAACCTGCGGCTGGATTACCTCCTTTCTAAGGATGAGTGAAATGAAAATTTCATTCTAAAATAATTAACAGGCTAATGTTGACCGCCCGCATTTCTCTTCTTAAAGTAGTGTTTCTCTTCTGAATGGGGGCCGGTAGCTCAGTTGGTTAGAGCACACCCTTGATAAGGGTGGGGTCGAAAGTTCGAGTCTTTCTCGGCCCACCAAATTTAATGGGGGGATTAGCTCAGCTGGGAGAGCGCCTGATTTGCATTCAGGAGGTCAGCGGTTCGATCCCGCTATCCTCCACCAAAAGAAGCACTTAGTTGTTTAAACTGTAAATAAAAATAATTATTATCAATATCTATATCCGATTGTTCGAATAGATGAACAATCAATGAATGTTCGAAAAGATGAACATTCCAACAAAATTTGATTCAACACAGAATTTTTTTCTGTGCATAAATCAAGCGTTTAAGGGCGTGTGGCGGATGCCTTGGCACTGAAAGACGATGAAGGACGTGGTATACTGCGATAAGTTTCGGGGAGCTGTATGCAGGCTTTGATCCGAAAATTTCCGAATGGGGAAACCCTCCACTTTATGTGGAACTTTAAACTGAATTCATAGGTTTAAAGAGACAACCTGGAGAACTGAAACATCTAAGTAACCAGAGGAAAAGAAATCAATTGAGATTCCGTTAGTAGTGGCGAGCGAAAATGGAATAGGCCAGTAATTATGTTAAAAAAATTTGAATAGTTTGGAAAAACTAACCACAGAGGGTGATAGTCCCGTAAAAGTAATGTTTAATAAAATTCTTGAGTAAAGCGGGACACGTGAAATCTTGCTCGAATATAGGGGGACCACCCTCTAAGCCTAAATACTCTTTAGTGACCGATAGTGAACTAGTACCGTGAGGGAAAGGTGAAAAGAACCCCTATTAGGGGAGTGAAATAGAACCTGAAACTGCATGCCTACAATCAGTCGAAGCTCTTTTTAGAGTGACGGCGTACCTTTTGTATAATGGGTCAGTGACTTAATTTATTAAGCAAGCTTAAGCCATCTAGGTGTAGGCGTAGCGAAAGCAAGTCTTAATAGGGCGATTAGTTTAGTGAATTAGACCCGAAAACGAATGAGCTTA
>CACIOK010000004.1:0-5000 GCA_902588255.1 uncultured Pelagibacteraceae bacterium | reverse complement strand
AAATCTATATTATTTTTTTTACAATATTCTTCGTAATTTTTATTTAAATAAAAAAAATTATTTTTACCCTTTTTCCCAACGCATTCTTTAATAAGATTAAAATTTTTAAAACCTTTATAAGTTTGTTTTAATTGATTAAATGGTACTTCTTGTGGTTCAATACCTATATACGAGATTTTGTTACGGTTATCATTGTTAAATTTATTTAAAAGATCCATGCCATGATTTGCTCCTATTTGAACAATTTTTATATTTTTATTTTTTTGAGCAAACAGTAAAAGATAGATAAATTCAAAATTAAGTGTATTTTTTTTCAATTGCCACTTTCGATAAAAACCAATTTTATTTAAACTTTTTCTTATTAAAGATTTTACTTTTTTGACAATCATATTTTTAACTTAAATATTTAAACCAATCTTTTGTTGCAATCTTAATTTTATTTGGAGTCCACAACGGTGCTTTTTTCCAATAATTAATATCTTTTAAAATTAAATGTATTCCAGATTCAATTTTAATTTTTGCCTTCCATTTTAATTCCTTTCTTGCCAAATTTACACTAGCTTGTGTGATTTCTGGCTCTCCAGGTCTTTTTGGGATGTAAATTTTTTTAGATTTTAATAGGTCAGCAATTTTGTTAATCGATACTGGATCTCCAGTACCTATATTAATAATTTTTTTTTTGCAATTATACTTAATGCATTTAAACAAAGCATTAACCACATCTGTTACATATGTAAAATCTCTTTTTTGCCTACCATTACCAACTATCGTCAAAGGCGAGTTAGAAAGTTTTTGTTTTAAAAAAACTCCAAACATTGCTCCATATGTACCCGAGGTTCTTGATTTAGTTCCATAGACATTGAATAATCTTAATGAGACGGCCTTAAGTTTAAATATTTTATTATAATGTAATAATAAATCTTCACCAATTTTTTTTGTCAAAGCGTAAGGATACTTGGGATTAATTATTTCTGATTCAGTTGTTGGATAATTATTTGGAATTCCATAGCAAGATGAGGATGCTGTATAAATTACTTTTTTAACATTATTCTTAATACATTGGTCTAGAATATTTTGGGTCCCAATAACGTTAGCTTTAAAATATTTGTTTGGGTTTCGAATACTAGGAACAATGTCAGCAAGTGCAGCTAAATGATATACAATATCAATTTTTTTCATAACTTTTGTCCACGTTCCTATTACTGAAATATCTGCATTTAAAAATTTTATTTTATTGGCAAATTTTGATATATTTTCTTTTCTGCCAGTACTAAGGTTATCAATAACAAAAATGTTGTATTTTTTTTTTAATAACAATTCAACTAAATGAGATCCAATAAAACCTGCGCCACCAGTAACTAATATATTTTTATTTTTTTTCTTCATAAAAATTATTTATTTGTTTACATACCCATAAAATTTGTTCTGGTTTAAGATTTTGATTTATAGGAAGACTCAATATTTCTTTAGAATACTTTTCGGTATTTTTTAGTATTATTTTAGAGAATATTTTTTTTGATGATCTTAATTTATGTATCGGAATTGGATAATGAATTTTTACTTCAATATTTTTTTTATTCAAATATTTAATTAATCTATCTCTTTCTTTTACTCTGATAATAAATAGATGAAATACACAATAATTATTTTTTTCAATTTCTGGTAATTTAATATATTTTTTATTTAAATTATTAATATAAAGTTTTGCATTAATATTTCTATCATCATTAATTTTATTAATCTTTTTTAATTTTTCATTTAAGAATCCAGCTTGAAGGTTATCCAGTCTCATGTTAAATGACCAAAATTTACAATTATCCCTATTAAAATGGCCTACATTTCTTGCTGTTTTTAACCAGTGATAATATTTTTTATTATTTGTTGTAATTATACCCCCATCACCTAGTGCACTTAGATTTTTCAATGGATGGAAACTAAAGCAACCAAAATCGCCAAAACTCCCAACTTTCTTTTTGCCAATTTTAGCTCCAACTGCTTGTGCAGCATCTTCAATTATTTTTATTTTTTTCTTTTTTGCTAAACGGCTTAGTTTTTTCATATTTGCTGGGTTTCCAGTGAGATGAACAGGTATAATAGCCTTTGTTTTAGAAGTAATTTTTTTTTCAAGCTTTTTAATGTCTATATTTAAAGTTTTATCAACATCGACCAGTCTAGGCTTTGCTCCGGCTAGGATAATTGCTCCAACTGTTGATGTCCAAGAGTTACCAACAGTAATTACCTCTGAATTTTTATCAACATTAATACATTTAAGTGATAAATATAATGCAGACGTTCCACTTGATACTCCAACAGCATACTTTGTTCCTATAAAAGAAGCAAATCTTTTTTCAAATTTTTCTAATTCCTCACCCCCAATAAATTCTGATTTTTTTGAAATTAAAATTAATTTTTTTTTTAGCTTATTAGCCAACTGCAAATTTTCTTTTTTTAAATTTATATAATTTACTCTCATACAAGTTTAGCGTCTTTTAATATTTTAATGTTAAAATATTTTTTATCATTAAAAGTATCTACTAGTTTTTTTTCAATAAAAGCATCTTTTAAATCTTTAATTGCATCTTCTATAGATTTTTTAAATTTGAAATTTAAATGCTTTTCAATCTTTTTAGATGATATATGATAAGATCTATTATCGTTAGTTGATTTTTTAACGATATTAACATCATCACCAATTATTAATTTTACCTTTTCTGCAATTGCTTCAACTGAAAAGTTTTCACACCCAGCATTAAAAATTTGATTATTAACTCTCTCTCTCTTTTCCTCAATGATTTTGAGATATATTTCAATCATATCATCCATATGAATATTTGGACGTAATTGTTTTCCACCTAAAACAGTTATTTCTTTTTTAAAAAAGGCAAGATTTGTAAGAATATTAACTATTACGTCTAATCTTTGTCTATATGAAAACCCACAGACAGTTGCAGGTCTAATAATTATTTTATCAAAATTACAATTGTAATTTAATAAAATATTTTCACAATCCGCTTTAAATTTAGAATAATCAGTTAATGGAAACAAATCTTCATCCTCAGTAACTTCAGGTTTATCTTTAACTCCATAAACAGAGGAAGAGGATGCATAAATAAATCTCTCGATATTTTTTTTTTTACATATGTCCAAGATTGTTGGAAAACAATCATAATTTATAGATTTTCCTAATTTAGGATTTAGTTCAAAACTAGGATCGTTTGAAATACATGCCAGATGTATAAATATATCAGTATTTTCTTTCAAACTTGCTTCTAACTTTTTTTCATCTCTTATATCACCCTCATAAATTTTTAGCTTTGAATTTTTGGGCAGAGTATTTCCAAACAGCATTAAATCAAATGAGTCAACCGTGTAGCCTTCAGCCAGTAATTTTCTTACTAGCATTGTCCCAACGTATCCGGCGCCTCCAGTGATAAAAACTCTTTTACTCATAATTATTAATAATATAATGTTAATTTGCTGAGTTCTAATATGTATTTAAAAAATTGCAATAAACTTATAAAATTAGGCATTCTATTAAAAAATCTAAATAATGAAAATTTAATTTAAATCTTTCTATATGCTTTATCAAATAAGAAAATTTATTTCACTATTTGTTCTTTCTCCCATATTTTTCCTTGTTGGATTAGCAAAAATTATTTTTAATATTAATAAAGTTATAAAAGCTGATAAAATATTACTTTACGACTATTATGGTTTTGGACCCAGTGTCGTTTTGCCAGACATAATTAGATATGAAAATAAATTTGAAAAGCATCTAATAGTTTATTTATTTCAGTCTGGAAGACATAACAAACATTCTATTGATCTTTTCGAAATTGATCAAATATTAGTTTTGACAGGAATAATAATAAAATTAAAAAATAGAAAAATTTATTTAGGTGAATTTGAAAGAATGCAGTTTTTAAATAGAATATTTATTAAAAAAATTTTGAAATTTTTAAAAAATAAAAATTCTAAGATTTTTGGAGCTAGAGAATATTATGATTATTTATTGAAAAAATACTATCCCAATAAATTTAGTACACCAGGTTTTGAACCAAAGTATGCGAGACATGGATCATGCTGGTACCATGTTTCTCAATTTAATAATCCTTTGAAACTAAATAAAAAATTAATTTTAAAAATAGAAAATAAACTTAAAAAATTTCAAAACGGAAGAAAAATTTGTACTATTTTAATTAGAACAAAAGGTGAAGGCACCAATACGACTAGTTCGGTTAGAGATACAAACTTGGATGATTATTTAAAAGCGATAAATTATATTATAAAAAAAAACTTTTTGATTTTTTTAGTAGGCGGAGTAAATTCAAATAAATATTTTGATGAAATAAATATAATATCAAATAAAAAACTTGGTATTAGTAAACAACTTTATGATATCTATGCAAGCACAGAGTGTGATTTTTACATTGGGTGCGAGGGTGGAGCTCAAGTTTTAGCACATTATAATAAAAATAGAATAAACGTTAACCAATTTCCTTACGGCCATCCACCGCTTAATGGAAAAATACTTTATAAAAAAATATTTAAGAACGGTATCGAAGTAGAAGAGGAGGTATGTTTGAGAGATCATTTATTTAAACTGCCTTATAGCCAAGACGTTATTGATAAATATTCAAAAGAAATAATTAAAAAAAATCCTCTAGAAGGTAATGATAATGCTTATAATATGTTTTCCAAAGAATATACTTTTAGAGACAATACAGAAAATGAGATTTTAGAATTTGTAAAAAAAAATATTAACTAGTTATCAATTATTTAATATATTCTCTCGTAAACTATACTTTTTTCCTCTAAAACTTTTTTACCGTATCTCGCTAACAATTGAATAATCGAGCAACTAAATACATGATCTTTTTTTAATAAAAAATTACTTAAATTTTGTTTATAAAGTTTAATTGAATTATTATGAAAAAAAATATTTTCATCAAATGGTTTTAGTTTCAAGTCAATTCCTTTAGAAAAATTATATAATTCTT
>CACIOK010000003.1 GCA_902588255.1 uncultured Pelagibacteraceae bacterium | reverse complement strand
TTTAAAGTTAATGAAGATTGGAAAGAGGAAAATTTATCAATCACAATGAGAACGCCGGGCCAAGATGATGATCTTATTGCAGGTTTTTTGTTTAACGAAAGAATTATAGAAAATTTTTCAGATATAGAAAAAATTGAAAAACAAGGTGATGAAGTTGGTGATTATAGTATACAAAATAAAATTGTTGCAACGATCAATAATAATAAAAATGTTGATATAGGAAAATTAAAAAGAAATTTTCTTACAAACTCATCATGTGGAGTATGTGGAAAGACATCTTTAGATTCTATTGAAGTTATTAGAAGTGGTAAGTTAGATTTATCTTATCCAAAAATAAATAAAAAAATTATTTTAAATTCACCAAAACTATTAATTAGCAAACAGTCAGAGTTTTCTAAAACTGGTGGAATTCATGCTAGCTCATTAATTAGTGATAAAGGAGAAGTTTTAGCAATAAGAGAAGACGTTGGAAGACATAACGCTCTAGACAAACTTATAGGACATGTTCATAAAAAAAAGTTAATTGATAATCGTTCTCAATTTATTGCATGCTCAGGTAGATTAAATTTTGAATTAGTACAAAAAGCACTAATGTCTAATATAGGTCTAATTGCAGGTGTGGGTGCGCCTACAAGTCTCGCCATAGATTTAGCAAAACGCTTTGACATGACACTATTAGGTTTTGTAAAAAGTAATAGCTTTAATATTTATAGTAATAAAGAAAGAGTTGTAATAAAAAGCTAAAACATAAATGTCAAAAAATATTAGTAAATTGTCAGGCAGAATAGGTTTAAAAGATAACCTTTTTCAAAAATTATCTGAAAGGTCTTTAAGTACCAAAAATGGAGAAGGTATGAAAGAACTAGCCGAAAAATACCATGTAGGAGTTTCAACTATACACGGAGCTGAAAGTTTTTATGAATTTTTAAGACCTGAACATAGATCAAAAAAAGCCTTTGTATGTAATGGAAGTGCTTGCATGTGTGCTGGAACGCAAGATAATTTAAAAAAAAAATTACAAGATAAATTAGGTAAAGACAAAGTAGGTGAAATGTTTTGTCTAGGTTATTGTTACGAAAACCATGCTTTTCATTACGATGGTGAAAATTATGCAGGCAATGATATCAATAAAATTGATGAAATAGTTAATGGTAATGAAATAATTCAAGAAAAATTTACTTCAAAAAGTTTTGCAAAAACTAGTTTTTTAATGGATGACAAGTTATCTAATTTAGATCAATTTAAAGATAACCTTAAACATTTTTTAAAAACTGATAAAAAAGAAATTATTAAATCATTGCTATCTTCTAATCTTACAGGAAGAGGTGGTGCTGGCTTTCCAACAGGGATGAAATGGGATTTTTGCAGTAAAGCTAAGTCAGATAAAAAATACGTAATTTGTAATGCTGACGAAGGTGACTCTGGTGCGTTTTCTGATAGATATCTTTTAGAAGACCAGCCTCTTAAAGTTATTTTTGGAATGATGATTTGCGGTTATGTAATTGGAGGCGACGAAGGTGTTCTTTACATTAGAGGAGAATACCCAAAATCAATCGAAGCCTTAAATGGATCTATTAATTCTTTAAAGAAAGCAGGATTATTAGGAAAAAATATTTTAGAGAGTAATTTTTCTTTTGATTTAAATATTTGTATTGGGCAAGGTGCATATATATGTGGAGAGGAAACTGCCCTGATTGCTTCTATAGAAGGTAGAAGAGCTGAGGTAGATGTGAGACCGCCCTTTCCAGTAACTGAAGGACTTTACAAAAAACCAACAGTGGTGAATAACGTAGAAACACTTGCGGCGGCGACCGGAATTTTACTTAACGGTCCAGAAAAATTTGCAGCTATTGGAAATAAAAAATCTGCTGGGACAAAACTTGTGTGCTTAGATAGTTTTTTTAAAAAACCTGGCGTATATGAAATTGACATGGGAACACCAATGAAAAAAGTGTTTTATGAAATCGGGGGTGGACTTAAAGAGCCTGTTAAAGCGTTTCAAATTGGTGGACCTTTAGGAGGTGTAGTTCCTTCACAAGAAATAGAAAAATTAAATTTAGACTTTCAAGAATTTACAGAAGCTGGATTTATGCTTGGACATGCAAGTGTAGTTAGTATACCAAAAGATTTTAGTATGATTGATTATATTCATCATCTATTTGAATTTACAGCTGAAGAATCATGTGGAAAATGTTTTCCAGGACGACTTGGTTCTTATAGAGGTAAAGAAATGTTTGACCAAGTGAAGAATAAATCTGCAAAAATTCCTTTAAAATTATTAAATGAACTTTTAATTACCATGAAAAAAGGGTGTTTATGTGCTCTTTGTGGTGCAATACCAACTCCTATCATGAATATCTTAAAATATTTTGGTGATGAAATGAAAGATGATATAGTTAAAGAAAATTAATGAGCTCAGAAAAAAAGAAAAATTGCATATATTGATGGTAAACCCTATGAAATAGGACCTAACCACACTTCTATATTAAAATTCGTAAAAAGTTACTTAGGAGAAAAAAAAGTTCCAACTTTATGTGATGATCCAAATTTGGCTCCATATGGAGCATGCAGAGTTTGTTCTGTAGAAGTTGCTTTACAAAAAGATGGACCAACTAAAGTCGTTGCTTCTTGTCATACTCCAGTTGGAGAAAATCAACATATTTTTACAAATAATGATGATCTAAAAAATTTAAGAAAAAACATTGTCGAGTTAGTATTAACTGATCATCCGATGAACTGTGGCACGTGCGAAGTTAATAATAATTGTGAACTTCAAGATGTAGCTAATGACCTTGGTATTAAAGAACATAGATATAATAACCCAAAACAAAATAAAGGGATACCTAAAGATACCTCTCATTCTTACATGAGAATGAATTTGGATAACTGTATTAATTGTGGAAGGTGTGTAAGAGCCTGTGATGAAATACAAGGTTCTTTTGTTTTAACAATGAGCGGTAGAGGCTTTGAGTCAAGAATTACAACTGATAATGATATGTTGTTTGGTGACTCTTCATGTGTATCGTGTGGAGCTTGCGCACATACTTGTCCAACTGATGCAATTTCAGATGTATTTGCATCTAAATCAGCGGACTACGATAAAAAAGTTAGAACCACTTGTTCTTACTGTGGGGTTGGATGCAATTTAGAGGCTTCAATAAAAGATGGTAAAGTTGTTTCAATAGATACTCCAAAAGAAACTGAGGTAAATGCTGGACATACTTGTTTAAAAGGTAGATATGCATTTGGTTTTTATGATCATAAAGATAGATTGAGGTCACCATTAATTAAAAGAGGTGGAAAATTTCAAGAAGCTTCTTGGGACGAAGCATACGACTATATAAAAAATAAAATTGAAAAAATAAAAAAACAAAATGGTCCTGATGCAATCGCTGGTATTTCCTCTGCAAGATGTACTAATGAAGAAAATTATGTATTTCAAAAAATGATTAGAGCTACTATTGGAACAAACAATATTGATTGTTGCGCTAGAATTTGTCACTCACCAACGGCATGGGGAATGCAACAAACATTTGGAACTGGAGCAGCGACTAACTCTACTGAAGACATATATTTTGCGGACCTTTTCTTAGTTATAGGTGCAAATCCAACTAACGCTCACCCAGTTACCGGTGCTAAAATTAAACAACAAGTTATGAAGGGTAAAAAATTGATCGTACTTGACCCCATAACAACTGATTTAGCAAAACTAGCAGATTATCATATTAAAGTTAGACCAGGAACGAATGTGGCTGTTCTAAATATGATGCTATATTTTATAATCAATTCTAAATTATATAAAGAAGACTTTATAACATCGCGAACAGAAGGTTTTGAAAATTTCTTAAAAGAAATTAAAAAATTAGATGTCGATCATTTGGCTAAAGTAGCTGGAGTGGATAAACAACAAGTGAAAGAGGCGGCAATTGCATATGCGACTGCGAAAAATTCAATGGAATTTCATGGTTTGGGAGTTACAGAACAAGAACAAGGTTCTAAAACTGTAATGTTAATAGCAGACCTAGCAATGATAACTGGAAATATTGGAAGAAGAGGAGTTGGTGTAAATCCTTTAAGAGGTCAAAATAATGTTCAAGGAGCAGCTGATATGGGTTGTCAACCTCATCAAGGAGCTGGTTACTTTCCAGTTGCAGATAAAAAAATTCAAGATTTTTATACAGAAAAATATGGCGTGGTTCATCCAACAAAAGCTGGTTTGAAAATCCCAGAAATTTTTGATGCAGCTATTAATAAAGAGGTAAAAGCTCTATGGATTATTGGAGAAGATGTTGTTCAAACGGATCCTAACAGTGCTCATGTAGTAAAAGCAATGAATGCATTAGATCTTTTAGTCGTACAAGAAATATTTATGAGTGAAACCGCAAAACATGCAGATGTTGTTTTGCCTGGCACAACATTTTTAGAAAAAGATGGAACTTTCACTAATACAGAAAGAAGAGTGCAAAGAGTTAATAAAGCAGCAGAACCTCTTCCAGGAACTAAACCTGATGGTTTAATAGTAACTGAAATGATGCAAAAACTTGGCTCTAATCAAAAATCATATGATGCTGATGAAGTTTTAGCAGAAATTTCTGATATTGTTCCATTCTTTAAAGGAATTACAAGAGAAAGGCTTGGAAAACTTGGTCTACAATGGCCTGTAAAAGAGGATGGTACCGATACAAAGATATTGCATGAAAAAGAGTTTAAATTGGGTAAAGGTAGAATCAAATATTTTGATTGGAAAGAAAGTAGTGAAGTAGAAAAAAATAAAAAAGATTTTCCACTTATTTTGACCACAAGTAGAGTTTTACAACATTACAATGCAGCTACAATGACAAGAAGAACAAACAATATTGACATTGTCGATGAAGATATACTTTTAATAAACCCTAAAGATGCAAAATATAGAGAGTTAAATGATGGTGATATAGCTAGACTTTATTCGGGAAGAGGTGAAGTTTCACTTAAAGTTGAAGTGACCGATAAAGTAAAAGAAGGAATAGTATTTACAACGTTCCATTTTCCAGAACATATGGTCAATATGGTGACAGGTCATGGTAAGGATGAAGAAACACAGTGCGCAGAGTACAAGGTTTCTTCTGTAGAAGTCCAAAAAATATCAAATAAATTTAAGACTGAAGTTGTAGCAGAAAAAGATCAAGCTGAAGTTACACCGTTATAAAAATCCAGTTGAGATTATTTATATCTACAATAATAATTTTAATTTCGATTTCTTCGACTAAAGCTGACACAATTTATAATATTATTAAAATACCTAATTTAGAAATTTACAAAATCGATAATTCAAATGGCTTAAAATATTTAAGGGCTACAAAGCCATTTCAGGTAGGTATCAGGAATGACAACGTCACATGTTTTAATTCAGATATAAAAAATATAGAAAAAAAATTCCAGTTAATACAGAAAAATTTAAATATATATCAACCAAATTTTTTAAAAAAAATTAATCTAAAATATATTGTATTATGTGAAAATCTCTCCGTTTCAGAAATTGATGCGGCCGGTGTTCCAAATTTTAAAATGAAAACTTTAATAATTGATATCAATTTTAATAAAAAATATTTTGAAAGAATAGTCCATCATGAAGTATTCCATATAATAAATGATAGTTTTAAAGATTATTTTAATGAAAAAGAATGGAAAAGTTACAATCCAAAAAACTTTGAATATGCGGAATGTTCAACTTGTACAGATCGTATAAATTTATCTACTATTAAAAAAACAAATGGTTTTTTAACAGAATACTCAATGTCAACTGCCTCAGAAGATATGGCAGAAGTATTTTCTTTTTTAGTTTATGATAAAAAGAAGGTTGATGAAAAATTAATTAATGATGCAATATTAAAAAATAAAACTTCTTTCATTAAAAATAATATTCTAAAAATCAGTAATAATTTTTCTTTTAGTAAATGATAAAAAAAATTAAACAAACAATTTCAGAAAAAATTTTATTAACTTTTCTTATTTTGCTTGGAATTGGATTTTTTGGATCTTACGGCTTAATTAAAAATAAATGTTTATTTGTAAAAAAATATGACCCCCAAAAACTTAAATTTGAAAAACCAGAAAATATTGCAATACTTAATGTTCCCTGTGGAAACGTTATTATTGAATTGAACCCTAATGTTGCTCCTAATTCTGTTAAGAGATTTAAAATATTAATTAGATCCGGTGAATATAATAATGTAGCTTTTCATAGAGTAATTAAAAATGTCTTAGTTCAAGCTGGTGATTTAGAGTTTGGGAAAAAAGATAATTTAAACTATTCATATATTGGAACTGGAAAATCTAGTTTGGGAACAATAGATTCTGAATTGGATAAACCTTTTGATTTTAAAAAAGGAAGTGTTGCTTTAGCTAGAACCAGCGAAAAAAATACTGAAGATAGTCAGTTTTTTATTCTACTCAAAGATGCTCCTCTGTTTGAGGGTGAATATTCCCCGCTTGGAAAAGTGATTTATGGCTTAGATGTCCTTAAGAAAATTAAGTATAACGATAAAGTTGAATTTGTTTTAAGGCCTGATTTTATTAATTCTTTTAAAATGCTTAAATAATTTAATTAAATAATGGTTTTCCAGTTGCAAGAGTATATTTAATTCTATCCTGGGTTTTTTTAGTTTGAATAAGTCTCATAAAAGATTCTAATTCCAGCTTATACAAATCATCTTCAGTTAAAGTCTTGTCTAAAGTTGTATTTCCACCACTTAAAACATTTGCTAGTTCTTTGCCAACCTCCATACCATGGTCGAATATAACTTTTTCATTATATAATTTTTCTAAAATTTTTATCATTTTTTCTTTAAGAGGTTTTCCCGACAGATTGAAAAAGCATTCTTTTGGTGGAGTAAATTTTCTATTTTCATCAATTAATCTTTTTGAAACCTCAAATAAACTATTTCTATTCATTATCTTTTTATCTTCCGGTTTTAAAAACTTTAAAGGTTCAGCTTCAACTGTTGATGTTGCTGTTTTTGCATAGCCAATTATGTTAAATACTTCCAAAGGAGCGTAATCAGGATCTTTTTTTGCTTCCTCTGTTTGCGACCATCTCCATAAAACTTCTTTACATCCTCCACCAGCAGGTACTAAGCCTACACCTGTTTCAACCAATCCCATTACAATATTTGTGTGTGAAACTACAAAATTAGATTGAATTGCTACTTCTTCTCCTCCACCTAAAACTAAACCTGATGGAGCAGATATAACTGGATGATCTGAATATTTTAAGTGCTTACACGTGTCTTGAAAATATTTAATAAATTTTTCGATAGATTTAAAATCCCCTTTGTCAGCAAAGTTCATGGTATAAGTTAAATTTACACCTGCAGAAAACTGCATACTTTCATTTATAATTATTAAGGGCTTATCTGTTGCATTTTTTAATGCATCCATTGAATCATAGTCTAGAGCACATGCTTTTGTTGTAAATTCAACAATATTAAAATCTTTAAATCTATAAATGTCAGCAGATTTATTTTTATCAACTTTAATTGCTTTAGGTTTAATTTTTCCTAGTGTTTCAATATCTGTATACTTTTGCCTCTCCCCGTAAAAATTTTCATCTTTATTTTTCGATAAATTTTCTAAAAAATTATTATTTTCAAAGCTATCAATCCGATTAAAAAAGTTTTTAACCCCAATTGATTTTAACATTTCAAAAGGTCCCATGGCCCAATTAAAACCAAGTCTCATCGCTTCATCAATGTCATTAAATTTATCTGTAATTGCTGGAACTAGCGAAGATGCATATTTAATTATTTTTGAAATAACGGACCATGCATATTCCCCATATTTGTCTTTTCTTTCAATTAATAATTTTAAATTAACAGTTTCAATACCAAGGTCAATTTTCTTTGTAGGTGAGTACTCACCAGTTTCAAGGTTAATTGCTTCTAAAATTTTTTGATTGTTTTGTTTATTCATTCTATAAAAACCACCTTTTCCTTTTCTACCCGTATAACCAGTTTGAATTAAGTTTGAAATTAATGGAATTTCTTTAGCAACTTCTTGGAATGGATCTTTTTTTGAAAGTTCTTTTATGAAACTTTTTAATACATCGGCCATTAAATCAATACCAATCAAATCATATAGGCCAAATACTCCTGTTTTTGGAATACCCATTGGACGGCCAAAAACTGCATCTGCTTCTTCTATTGATAATTTCATCCTGAATGCTTCGGTCATTGCAACCTGCATAGCAAAAACGCCTACTCTATTTCCAAGAAAACCTGGAGTATCATTGCAAACAATTGCTCCTTTGCCTAGCTCGTGCTCGCAAAATTTTTTTAAAGAATTAATTTTATCAAGATCATTATTCTCGTTTTTAACAATTTCTAGTAACCCCATATAACGAACGGGATTAAAGAAGTGTGTAATACAGAAATCTTTTTTTTCATCATCTGTTAATTTTTCTGACAAAATTTTAATTGGGATTGATGAAGTATTTGAGGAGACTATTGCGCCAGGCTTTCTTGATTTAAAAATTTTTTCATAAATATTATGCTTAATATCTATTCTTTCAACAACAGCTTCTACAACCCAATCAGCATCCTTTACTACATCAAAATCATCATTTATATTTCCCACTTCGATTTTGTCTATTTTCGTTTTGTCAATTAAAAGTGGTGGTCTGGATTTATAAATCCTTTCTCTGGCTTTTTCGCTTATCTCTGTAGTTAAATCTAATAAAGTCACTGGCACATTGGCATTACATAAGTGTGCAGCAATACCGCTTCCCATTGTTCCTGATCCTATTATGACAACTTTTTTAATTTCCATAATATTAAAACTTAATTTAAAATTATCTGTTAATGCCTCTTATTCTTTCAGATCTTCTTCTTAGAAGTTCTGCAGTAACAAGTATTAACGTTGAAAGAACTATTAAGCAAGTAGCTACGGCAAGTATAGTTGGGCTAAGTTGTTCTCTTAAACCTGTCCACATTTGAATTGGTATTGTTGTGTTGTCAAGTCCTGCTAAGAATAATACAACCACTACTTCATCAAATGAAGTAACAAAAGCGAACAAGCCTCCAGATATAACCCCTGGCAAAATTAAAGGTAAAGTTATTTTCATAAATGTGTTAACTGGGTCACTTCCAAGGCTAGATGCTGCTCTTGTAACACTATGATCAAATCCTGAGAGTGTTGCTGTAACTGTAATTACAACAAATGGAGTGCCTAATATTATATGCGCAAGAACTATACCTGTGTGAGTCGCTGCTAACCCGACTTTTGCCATAAAAAAGAATATAGCAACACCTGAAATAATAAGTGGAACTATCATAGGTGATATTAAAGCTGCCATAATAATTCCTTTGTAAGGCATATGTCTACTGCTTAAGCCTAGTGCTGCTACTGTTCCTAATATAACTGATCCCAAAGTTGCAAATAAAGCTATAATAAAGCTATTCTTTGCAGCAAGTCCCCAAGGATTTTTGGTTCCATAAATCATATCTTTGTACCATCTTAATGAAAATGCATCTGGATCAAGTCTCTTCATTCCTTCTGAAAAAACTAGAAACTCTTCTGCATTAAAAGATAATGGGAAAATTACAAAAAGTGGTGCTATCAAAAAGAAAAATACACAACCGCATATAAATAAATAAAAGTAGTGCCAAATTCTATAATGTGGTTCTGTATATTTTGGTAAAGCCATAATTTATCCTAATTTTATATTATCAACTCCAACAAGTTTGTTATAAACCCAATAAATAGCCAGTACTCCAGCCAACAACATTAGCCCCATTGCTGATGCAAAACTCCAATCAAGTGTACTCTTCATATGAAAAGCTATTTGGTTACTAATAAGTGTTCCTGATGCTCCTCCTACTAAAGCAGGAGTAATATAATAACCTATAGCAAGTATAAATACTAACAGGCAACCTGCTCCAATACCTGGTATAGTTAAAGGAAAGTAAACTTTCCAAAACGCAACGAAAGGCGTGCCGCCCAGTGATTTTCCTGCTCTCATCAAGCTTGGTGAAATGGTTTTCATGACGCTATACAATGGCAAAACCATAAAAGGTAACAGAATTTGTGTCATAGCTACATAAGTGCCTGTTTTATTGTACATCATCTCAGGTCTATTATCGTCGGATACTAAGCCTATCATGACAAAAAAGTCATTTACTATTCCTTGTTGTTGCAACAAAATCATCCAACTTGCTGTTCTTACAAGAAGAGATGTCCAAAAAGGAAGAAGAACACAGATCATTAATAAGTTACTATATTTCATTGGAAGTGTTGCTAGTAAATGTGCAATTGGGTAAGCCATTAAAAAACAAAAAATTGTTACAAAAAGAGCCACCTCTAAAGTTCTTAACCATAATATTTTATGAATTCTTCTATCTTCAGGAACCTGAACTATATTACCATCTTCATTTTCATACATATCTATTCCTTTTAAATATTTAGCATATGTATATGAAGGAGCTCTTCTTTTAAGCGCTCTCCAATATTCAACGTTAGCCCATCTTTTGTGAACTTCCATAATTTGTTCTTTGTAATTACCTTCTTCAAATTTTTTCATTTTTCTTTTTAATTTTTTAAGAATGCTTTTGAAACCATTCTTTTCAAAATTAAGTTGAGTAGCTAATTTTCCAAATGTTTTTTCTTCAACTAATTTTTTGTAATCTAAATAAAAAGCTTCAAAAACTTCTTCCTCAGGAAGATCTTTTCCATCCCATTGCTCCATTGCTTTGTATGTTTTAGGAAGCATATTAGTAACCATACGGTCATCAACACTTCTATAAAGCATGTCGCCAATTGGAAAAACATAGGTAATTATTAAAAATAGTAAAAGAGGACATACAAGTAAAAAGGCTTTAATTTTATTTTTTTTTTCAGCTTTTTTTAGACTTACCTCTAAAGGAATTCCATCAGTCGTTAAAATTTTTTGTTTTTCGCTGCTCATAAATAAAAAGGGCGGTTATTAAATAACCGCCCTTAAATATAATATATAATTTTAGTCTTTAAAACTTAAAATTATAGACCAGCTTTCATAGCTTCCCATTTTTCACCAAGCTCTGTGCCGTTATCAGCCCAGAAAATTGGGTCAACTAGGAAGTAGTTTTTAGTGTTTGCTGGCGCTGTTGGCATATGTGGTACCATGTTCGTTTTACCATCTTTATACCAAGGCTCCCCTGCTTTCATAACTTCTATAGATGATTTTCTCCAAGGAGCGTAAGCAATATACTTAGCGCTTCCAGCTAACATCTCAGTGTTAGTCATCATAGCAAGAGCTTTTTTAGCGTTAGCTTCGTCTGGTCCACCTTTAACAAGTGCAAAATATTCATAGTCAAGACCTTGTGCGTCCCAAACTTGAACGATTGGAGCACCTTCACCAACAGTAGCGTTGAAGAATCTTCCGTTCCAACCAGTTGCCATAACAACTTCTCCACTCATTAACAATTCTGGTGGTTGAGCACCTGCAGACCAAAATACACATCCACCTTTAGGATCTGTGCAAAGTTTTTTGATCTTATCCATTGCTTTTTGAACACCTTTTTCAGTACCCAAAGCTTTATAGATATTTGCTCCACCTTTTCCTGGTTTTGTTCCGCTAGCAGCTAAAGCAATCTCTAAATTAGTTAGAGCGCTTTTGTAGATAGCTCTTTTTCCAGGGAATTTTTTAGTATTAAAGAAATCTTTTATAGTTTTTGGAGTACCTTTAACATTGTCGCTATTATAAGCGTAGTTCCAAGAATATAAAATGTTTCCTACTGCACATTTAGAAGGCATGCTAGTAAAGAAGTCTTTACTCGCTGGAGTTCCATCTGGTGCCGCAGGAAAGTCTTTGTCGAAATCAAATTCTACAAAGATACCTTCGTCACATCCTGTGATAGTATCCATAGCAAACACGTCCATTATATCCCAAACGACTGCGCCTGCTTCTTGTTGTGCTTTAACTTCTGATAATCCACCAGAATAATCAACCCAGTTAATTTCAATTCCAAGTTTCTTAGCTGTAGGATCACCATATCCTAGCTTTTGAGACTCTGTATAAGCTCCACCCCAAGATGCAACTGTAACTGCAAATGCTGATGAAGTAATAGAAAGTACAAAAGATAGAGTAAGTAATAATTTACTTAATTTTTTCATTTATCCTCCGATTAATCGTTTTTTAAAAACAGGATTACAGCAAGATATAATAAAGGAGTCAACAATCCATTTAATTAAAATTACGTTAATTTACTACATTAGAGTAGGTATTTTTTGCTAGTTGTTTATTTTGGGTCTAATGCCCTAGCGTCAAAGCTATTCCAGCTAACATTAATTTGGTTACCAAGCTTTATATCCATATTAGCAGAACTATTTGGAACTTTTAATATAAAATCTTTATTTCCAAGTAAGTTTAATCTCACTCTTGTATGATCTCCATGATAAATTATTTCTTCAATTTTTCCTTTAAAATTATTTTCCATTTTATCTTTAGTATTAATTAAAGCTCTTTCAGGTCTTAATGATACAATTGTTTTTTCTCCATTTGACTTTACTGTTATTGGATTTGCTAAAATTTCTGAGCCATCATCTAATTTTACTTTACACTTATCTTTTGAAACATCTGTGACTTGTCCTGAGAATCTATTATTTTCTCCTATAAATTCTGCTACAAAGGAATTTACTGGTTCTTCGTATAATTTGTCTGGTGAGGATAACTGTTGAACTTTTCCATCATTAAATACAGCTATTCTATTTGACATCGTTAAAGCTTCTCCTTGATCATGAGTAACGTACACAACTGTAACTCCAATGCTCTCATGAATATGTTTAATTTCATATTGCATGCTCTCTCTTAAATTTTTATCAAGAGCGCCCAATGGCTCATCCATTAAAACTACCGCTGGATCAAAAACTAAAGCTCTTGCTACAGCGACTCTTTGTTGTTGACCTCCAGATAGTTGTCCGGGCATTCTATTTTCAAATCCTGAAAGTGAAACCATTGATAGAGCCTTATCAACTTTTTTATCTATATCCTCTTTAGAAATTTTTCTAACTCTTAGTGGAAAAGCCAAGTTTTCGTAAACTGTCATATGAGGAAATAATGCATAGTTTTGAAAAACCATTCCAATTCCTCTTTTGTGAGGTGGAATGTTTGATATAGGATTCTTGTCTAAATATATTTCTCCATTGGTAGGAGTTTCAAATCCGGCTAACATCATTAAGCAAGTTGTTTTTCCTGAACCAGATGGTCCAAGCATTGTAATAAATTCACCTTCAGCAATATCTAAGTTTAGATCTTTAACGACTAGAACTTTACCATCATAACTTTTGTCTACTTTATCGAATTTAACAAATTCTGAATTTTTTGACATAGGAAGAGTTTTAAAACATTTGTAGAGGTATATTTCAAGTTCTTATTTTATATGTAATTCTCTTGAAAAATTGCAGAATAGCTCACTACCATTCTCTGTTACACGTACTGACTCAGAAGCTTCTACGCCCCATTCTCCAAATTGCATCACTGCAATCATATGAAAACAAACGTTAGGTTGTAATACTGTCATATCACCTTTATAAATATTTAATGTGTGCTCTCCCCAATCAGGTGGGTAACCAATTCCAATTGAATATCCAGTCCTAGATTCTTTTTTAATTTTATATTTATCCAAAACTCCCCAAAACTTTTGAGCTACATCATCTGCAGTGTTTCCTGGTTTTGTCGCGGAAATACCTGCGTCTAGTGCTTCATTAGTCGCATTCATAGCGTCTATTTTTTTTTGTTCTGGTTTTCCTAATTGAACTGTTCTTGCCATTGGACAGTGATACCTTTTGTTAACTCCTGATAATTCAATTATTGTTGCTTCTCCCTCAACAAATTTTTCATCAGTTGCAGTTAGATGTGAGGCTGATGTTCCTTTGCCGGTTGGCAATAATGTTGCAATACTAGCATATTCACCACCAATTTCCGGTGTTCCTCTAAAAAGAGCTCTTTGAATTTCAGCAACAGCATCACACTGTCTAACTCCAGGATTAATACTTTCAATTGCAACTTTCATTGCTTGTTGAGATATTAACGCTGCACCTTTCATAAGATTTATTTCTGCTTCAGATTTTGCTAATCTTGCCCAATTAACCAATCTATCAGAGTCTTTAATTTTTGCATTTGGCAAACCTTGTTTTAATTTTTCATAACAATAAGCAGTGAAATAGTGACTATCCATTTCAACCCCAATATTTAACTTTTCCCATTTATTTTTTTTTATTAACTCAATTAAAGGATCATATGGATGCATCGGCCATGTATGGATATACTTTTCTTCATAAATAATGATGTTCTCTCTTTTTAAGTAAGTTTTAATATATGCACCCCCAGCATCTTGAGCTCTAACAAAGCATAATGGTTCTTCTGCATTAACATGAACTATTACACATTGAGTATAGTAAAATGACCAAGCATCATAACCTGTTAGATAATTCATATTATTGGTATCTTGAGAAATTAAAAGCTCAATACCTTTTTCTTGCATTGATTTTTGAACTTTCTTTAATCTATTTTTATACTCTTCTTTTGAAAATAACATGATTAACTTGGGTTAAATAGTTTACCAAATCCTTCAATGGTTTGAGTTTTGCCTATACTTTGTAAAGTATCCCAAATTAAAACCTGATTACTAGAAAGCACAGTTTTTTTTAATTTCTTTTCCAGTTTATCTATTATTGACAAGGCTGGTAATGCTGTACAAGAAACGAATAAAGCATCTGCATCTCCTAAATCCATATTACAAAGAGTTTCATATAAATAATCTGGATCTACTTTGCCAATATCTAAATCATTAGTAATGTCAAAATATGAGTTTGAAGTAACAGTAAAATTTTCTTTTTTAAAATAATTTAAAACGTCATCATTTAAAACTTTTGAGTATGGTGTAAAAATTGATATTTTTTTAATATTCATTTTTTTTAATGCATTTAATGCTGCTGTGCTTGGTGTTGTGACCTTGGCTTCTGGTTTTGCTTGATTAATTTTATTTTTAATATTTTCATATCCAGCAGCAACTGTTCCTGATGTACACCCGTAAACAACGCAATCTAGTTTCTCATTAGGAAGAATATCCTCCGAAACTTCTGTCACGGTGTTTGACATTTTAATTAAATTTTCACTTGTTAAAGGAAAATAACAATGAATTCTATTTACAAATAGATCGATATCCATATTTTTAATAACATCATTAAAATCCTTCTCAATTCTAAAATCTGTAGCTAAAGTAATTAAACCTACTCTAGAATTAGAGCTTACTTTATATTTTGGTTCTATTTTTGTAGAATACATTTTTAAAAAAAAAATATATCATAAAGTATTTAATATTCACTATAATTAAAAGGTTGTTATGAAAATAGGATTTATAGGACTTGGAAATGTTGGAGGCAAATTAGCAAGCAGTTTATTGAGAAATAAGTTTGATTTAACTGTAAGAGATTTAGATAAAAATTTAACAGATAAATTTAAAAACAAAGGCTCGAAGATAGCAAATAGTGCTAAAGAATTAGCTGAGCAAACAGATTTAATTATAACTTGTCTCCCATCGCCTGAAATATGCGCGGATGTAATGGAGTCTAAAGATGGCGTAATTCATGGTTTATCAAAAGATAAGATATGGTTGGAAATGAGTACAACTGATGAGTCTGAGGTCAAGAGGTTAGGCAAGCTAGTTTCAAATAAGGAAGCTATTCCTTTAGATGGCCCAGTTAGTGGTGGATGTCACAGAGCGGCAACAGGAAACATCGCTATTTTTGTTGGTGGTGAAAGAACAAGTTTTGAAAAAATTTTACCAGTCTTAACTACTATGGGTAGGAAAATCCTTCATACTGGAGAGCTTGGAACAGCTTCTATTTTAAAAGTAATTACAAACTATCTAGCTTCTGTACATTTGGCTGCTCTTGGAGAAGCATGGACAGTAGCAAAAAAATCTAAATTAAATCTTAATAAAACTTTTAAAGGAATTGCTGTTTCTTCAGGAAACTCATTTGTTCATGAAACCGAAAGTCAGGTAATCTTAAATGGATCTTATAATATTAATTTTACAATGGATTTAGTTCAAAAAGATATGAGTCTTTTTAATCAACTTTCAAAAAAACTTAATACACCTCTAGAAATATCACCATTCGTATTAGATATATTTAAAGATGCACAAAAAAAATATGGTTCTAGAGCTTGGTCATCGATGGTGGTTAAAAGGCTTGAAGATAAATTTGGTCTAGAATTTAGAGCTTCAGGATTTCCTGATGAATTAACCGATAATGAAAAAGAAGAAAAAGGATATGAAATTTAATTAATATGTTAATAATCAATTATGATTGATAAAAGAAATTTTTATATTAACGGTAAATGGGTTAAACCTACTAAGCCAAATGACCTAGAAGTAATTAATCCTTCTAACGAAGAAGCTTTTGCAACTATTTCCCTTGGCTCAAAAGAAGATACTGATGCTGCAGTAAAAGCAGCAAAAAATGCGTTTGCTACTTGGAAAGAAACCACAAAAGAAGAAAGAATAAATCTTCTGGAAAAATTATTAGCAACTTATAAAAAAAGATTTAACGAGATGGCTGAAGCTATGTCAAATGAGATGGGGTCTCCTATTGATTTTGCAACATCAACACATACAGCATCAGGACAAGCTCATTTAGAAGATTTCATATTAAGACTTAAAGAGTTTAAATTCGAAGAATATTTCAATTCTAATTCTAATAACTATATAGCTCGTGAGCCCATTGGAGTTTGTGGTCTAATCACTCCCTGGAATTGGCCCATCAATCAAATAGCATTAAAAGTAATTCCAGCATTTGCAACTGGTTGTACAATGATACTTAAACCATCTGAAATTGCTCCTATCTCAGCAATGTTGTTTACTGAAATGATAGATGAAGCTGGTTTTCCTGCAGGAGTTTTTAATTTAGTTAATGGAGATGGAGATGGGGTTGGTTCGCAAATATCTGGTCATTCTGACATTGATATGGTTTCTTTTACAGGATCAACAAGGGCAGGAAAATTAATTACAAAAAATGCTGCCAATACAATTAAAAGAGTTTGTTTAGAACTGGGAGGTAAAGGGGGAAATATAGTTTTTGCAGATTCTTACGCTAATGCAGTTAGGGATGGGATTAGAAATGTAATGAGTAATTCTGGCCAATCATGTGATGCACCAACTAGAATGCTTGTTGAAAAATCAATTTATGAAAGAGCTATTAAAGAAGCAGTTGATGAAGCAAATAAAATTAAAGTAGATATTGCATCAAAAAAAGGTGATCATATAGGACCGGTAGTTTCAAAAGTTCAGTACGATAAAATAATCAATTTAATTAAAGATGGAATAAGTGAAGGAGCAACGCTTGCTGCAGGTGGTCCAGAACTTCCAAGTGGTTTGGATAAAGGTTATTTTATTAAACCAACTTTATTCACAAATGTTACAAACAACATGCAAATTGCTAAAAAAGAAATCTTCGGACCAGTTCTTTCAATAATTCCATTTGAAACAGAAGAGGAAGCAATATCAATTACTAACGAAACTGAATATGGCCTAGGAAATTATTTGCAAACAGATGATAAAGAGAAAGCTAAAAGAGTTGCAAAAAAATTAAGATCGGGAATTGTTTATATAAATGGTAATGGCGCAGATCCCGGAACCCCATTTGGAGGATATAGACAATCTGGAAATGGACGAGAAGGTGGCAATTGGGGTCTTGAAGAATATTTAGAAATAAAAACAGTGACAGGTTGGAAATAGTTATTATTACTTAAATTTATTTATGCATTTAATCCACAGAGGGGTTGTTAGCAAACAATATAAAGAGAACCTGTTAAAATCATTTAATCAATCATTTAAAAGAGGCTACGGAATTGAAACTGATATTCATGCTACAAAAGATAGAGAATTTATATGTTTTCACGATTTTACTTTAAATAGAATTTTCAAAAAAAAAAGAAGTATAAAAAACATGAAATATTCTCAAATTAAAAAAATAAGTACTCAAAATAAAAAACCAATTCCACTTTTAAAAGATTTACTTAAAGCATCAAAAAATAAATATCCACTGTTTATTGAAATAAAACCTACTTTTTCTAAAAGCCTATTGCAAAAATTATTGAAAGAAACATCTAAATTTTCAAAATGTGTATTTATTTCTTTTAAACATCAAAATATTTATAATTTGTTAAAAATAAAAAAAAAAGTAAAAGTAGGATTATCCTTTTCACCGCCTACAAGCATTAAGACAATTATTAAAAAATCTAATAATAAAAAAATTTATACTTTAATACTAGATAAGTTTTTTATAAAAAGTAAAAACATTCAAGATTTAAAAATAAAAAAATATTATTATACAATCAAAAGTAAATTGGAATTTAATAAATACAATGAAAATAATAATTTAATACTTGAAAATTTATAAAATTACTTTTTTAAATAATTTAATCTTCCAATAATTTCATCACGGTCCATATAGTATCCCTGCAAATGTCTATGCCCTGAATTTGGATTAAATTCTGTTCTACCATGTAAAATCCTTCTATTGTTAAAAGAAAAAATATCTCCCGGTTCAAGTCTAAATTTTATTTGGAATCTATCATCGTGTAAAAGATTTCCAAATCTATGATGAGCTTTATACACTTTATCCATAAGGTCAGGATGACAATCTAGTGCATCCATAGTTGCAACACTAAATCTTATATCGTTATAATCGCCATCTTTAGTTAAAGAAATTGCTGATCCGTAAAAGCTTCTATGTGCATCTTGTGTATAATCTTTGTCTCTAAATTTAAGGGGAACATTTACTAAAGTTTCAAAAATTTTTTTTTCATTTTTCCTCAAATAATCAGCAACAGCAAAAGCATCTACAGCTGAAGAATTGCCGCCTTCTGTAGAATTTATTAAGCAATGAAGAAATTGATAACCTGGAGGATTTTCAAACCAAGGTAAGTCCATATGATTTCTAAGAGCGTGCGCCGTATATGCGGAATTATTTGGTTTTGGAACATTTATAACTTCAAATGGTGTTTTAAAAAAAGTTTCTCTTGTATGACTTATTCTATTTAAAACTGGAAAGGCAGACTCTTTTTCAATTGGTGTATTTTTTACAATTGCAATTCCTTCATGATGTAAAAGTTCTAACCACTTAATAAGGCCTTCATCTGAATTTATAATTTCATCATGTTCAATACTAATAGATTTTAAATTTTCTTGTAGAGAGCTACCCCATAAATGATAAGGAGAAACATATTTTTTATTATTATTTATAGTGTAACAATTTTTTCTGAGCCATGCTTGTTCATATAAACTGATATGGTTTCCTTCACTCCAAGCTATTTCTAATTTTCCCTCATCGTTTACCTTATATGTCTTTGGTTCAATATTTGTTGAAACTTCGAGTATATTAAACATTCTATGTCTAGAGTCTTTATCGTGTGCTGTCGGGCAATTGTCTCTTAGCCATAAAAAATTAAAATTACTTTTTTCTCCATCACTCCACTCAATATTCAGTGCTGAGCCATTTTTTGAAACTTTTGAAATTTCTACCGACATATTAACAATTGTTATTTTATTTAATTTAATTTTCAATTCAATTTATAATTGAATCTAAGCAATTTAAATACTTTTTTTAAGGATTTATTGATCTATATAAAACTTAATTAAGGTTGTGTTTTTCTTCTTATCAAGTTTTAATGCTCCAAGTTTAAACTTAACACAAGGGGGAAATTCATGAGATTTCTTAAAAAAATATTTCTTTCAATAGCTTTTATAGCAGTAACGTCTTTAGGCACAACAAGTGCTAATGCTGCTTGCAAAGTACACTTGGGAGATTTTGACTGGGACAGTGCAAACGTTCACACTGCAATCGTTGGTTATATTCTTGAAAAAGGATATGGCTGCCAGGTTGAAGTAACAAAAGGTAGTACTAGTCCGATTATGGCTGCTCATTACGACCAACAGCTTGATATTATAACTGAGGTATGGAGAGATAATATTGTTCAAATGCATGAGGAAGCTGTAGCAGCAGGTAAAATTGTTGAGCTAGGAGTTAACACTCCATCATCTACTCAAGGATTTTATGTAGATAAACCAACAGCAGACAAATATGGTTTAGTAAGTGTTGAAGACATGATGAAGCCAGAAATAGCAAAATTATTTGCTGACCCTGAAGCTCCAGGAAAAGGTAGAATGACAAGCTGTATTTCTGGATGGACTTGCTACACTATTAACTTAGTTAAGCACAAAGTTTATGGTCTAGATAAATACTATACTAACTTTGATCCAGGATCTGGTGGTGCTTTAGATGCGGCTATTGCAGGTGCATTCAAAAAAGGCAAGCCAGTATTTTCTTACTACTGGACACCAACAGGTTTGATGGGAAAAGTTGATTTAGTTCAACTTAAAGAACCTGCCTATGAAAATAAATGCTGGACAGAAATGATGGCAGTTGTTGAGAAGATTAAAGCTGATGGCCCAGATGCATACACAAAAACTTGTGCAAGTGCATACGTAGATATGGCTTTGACAAAATCTGCATCAACTACTTTTGCTAACAATCCAGCAAATAAACCAGTTATTGACTTTGTAAAAGCATACACTTTGCCGACTGCTGAAGTGAACAAATCTCTTGCTTTTTACATGGATGAATCAGGTGGAGATATGGAAGCAACTGCTAAGAACTTTTTACAAGGGTCTAGCTCTTGGACTAAATGGGTTCCTGCAGATGTTGCAAAAAAAGTTAAAGCTTCGCTTTAATTTTAAAACAAATATTAAAACTAAGAGCCCGCGAGGGCTCTTAGCTTTTTTAGGGAAGTATTAATGGAGAAGTATAAAAAATATTTCAATTTAGTTTATTTGATAGCTTTTATTGCTATGGTTGTTGTTGCGTATACGACCTCAAAATATAGACCTGAAAGTGTTTCAGTTTTATTTACAGATTTTTCATGGTTAGGAAACTGGCCTAAATGGCTAGACCTTCCATTAATGCCCTTCTTAAATGATGGATTTGATAAGCTTATAAGAGAATATGGAATGTTTTTTGAAGGAATTAATAATTTCCTACTTGGCCTTTATACAGATATGAAAAATTTTATGGTCGGATTACCTTGGCCAGTATTAATGATATCGGTAATTGCTTTATGTTATTTTGTAAGCGGAAGAAATACTGGTACAACAATTATGGTTGCATTTTGTGTTTTCTTTCTTGGTTTTCTAAGTCCTAGATATTGGGATAAATGTATAATGACAACTTGTATAGTAGTTATAGGAATGTTGCTTTGTCTAATTATTGGTATTCCTGTAGGAATTTTAATGGCAAGAAACAAAAAAGTAAGAAATGCTATACTACCGATTTTAGATTTAATGCAAACTATTCCTAGTTTTTGTTATTTAATTCCAGGAATATTATTATTTGGTTTGGGTGCAGTTCCAGCAATATTTGCTATATTTGTTTATGCTGTTCCTCCTTTAATAAGATTAACAGACCTTGGAATTAGATTGGTTGATAAAGAAGTCGTTGAAGCAGCAGAAGCTTTTGGTGCAAGTAAAAAACAAAAATTATGGGGAGTACAATTGCCATTGGCATTACCCAACATAATGCAAGGTGTCAACCAATGTACAATGATGTCATTAGCAATGGTAGTAATTGCATCAATGATAGGCACAAGAGGAATTGGTGATGAAGTATTGCTTGGTTTACAACAATTAAACGTTGGTATGGCTACAGAAGCAGGTATTGCAATTGTATTGCTAGCTATTATATTCGATCGAATTACTCAATCTTATGGTGAAAAAATTCAAGCAAGAACACACAATAAAAAAAAATTAATTTTATAAAAAAAATATGAGCAAAATTGAAATAAAAAACGTATATAAAATTTTTGGTGATCAGCCTTCAAAAGTACTTCCAATGGTTAAAGATGGTGCAACAAAAGAAGAAGTATTAGAAAAAACAGGACACACTATTGGTTTAGATAATGTATCTTTATCTATCGAAGAAGGAGAAACCTTTGTTTGCATGGGCTTATCTGGCTCAGGAAAATCTACGCTTATTCGTCATATTAATAGATTAATAGATCCAACATCAGGAGAAGTTTCTGTCGAGGGAACAAATGTTATGAATCTTGATCAAAAACAATTAATTGAGTTCAGAAGACATAAAATGAGTATGGTGTTTCAAAGATTTGGTTTATTTCCACATAAAACAGTTTTAGAAAATGTTGGATATGGACTTGAAGTTCAAGGTCAAAAACCAGAAGAAAGAAACAAAACTGCAATGGAAAAAATTGAAGCAGTTGGTTTAAATGGATTTGAACATCAATATCCAAATCAATTATCTGGAGGAATGCAACAAAGAGTCGGCTTAGCAAGAGCTTTGGCTACAAATACAGATATAATGTTAATGGATGAAGCATTTTCTGCATTAGATCCTCTTATTAGAAGTGACATGCAAAAACAATTAATGGACTTACAAAGCGAACTAAAAAAAACAATAGTTTTTATAACGCATGATTTAGATGAATCCTTGAGATTAGGTGATCATATAGGAATTTTAAATGGCGGAAAATTAGTTCAAGTAGGTACACCTGTTGATATTATAATGAACCCAGCCGATGATTATGTGACCGCTTTCGTAAAAGATGTTAATAGAGCTAAAGTTATCAAAGCAAAAATTATAATGAAACCAGCAAATGAAGCTAATGGCGTTGATAAAACAAACCTTGTTAAAGTACAAGAAGATCAATTTATTGAAGAATTTTTACCCCAGGTTGTTTGCAATAATGCAAATTGTGAAGTGATTGACAAACAAGGAAATGTTAAAGGATATATTACAAACAAAGAATTACAAAAATCTTTAACTAAGTCATAGTTAATGGCTAATCAGTCTCTTAAGAATAAAAAAATAATCATATCTGCTGGTGCATCTGGAATTGGTCTTGCCACAGCAAAAGTTTGTCTTTCAAGAGGAGCAACGGTTTACCTTTGTGACTTAAATGAAAAGTATATTGCAAAATTAAAAAAACATCCTCTAAAAAATAAAAGATTATTTGCATATGTATGTGATGCTTCTAATGAGTATGATGTTTCAAATTTTTTTTTGGAAATAAAAAAGAAAACAAAAAAAATAGATGCACTAATCAATAATGTCGGTGTTGCTGGACCTACTGGCAATTTAGAAAGGCTTGAGTCTGATGATTGGGAAAAAACTTTAAAAATAAATGTTATAAGCCATTTTTATTTTTCAAAATTGGCTATACCAATGCTTAAAAAAAATAAGGGTGGATCAATAATTAATCTTTCTTCTGGTGCAGGCATAATGGGTTTTCCTCTAAGATCTCCTTATGCCGCAAGTAAATGGGCAGTAATAGGTGTAACAAAAACTCTAGCGATGGAACTTGGCAAATTTAAAATTCGAGTTAATGCAATTTGTCCTGGAACTATTAAAGGAGATAGAATGGTAAGAGTTATTAGAGATAAAGCAAATTTTTTAAATATTTCTAAAAAAAATATAGAAAAAGAATTTGTATCTATGGCATCAATGAATTGTTGGATTTATGAAGAAGATATAGCAAAAACATGTTCCTTTTTAATTTCAAATGATGGAGAAAGAATATCTGGTCAAACTATAGCAGTTGATGGTAACGCTATTAGATTAGATTAAATTTTATTTGTAATTTTTTAATTTAAGTTTTTCCCTAGTTTCTGCAGGAGTCATTATAGAAACACCAAGATCATTAACAATTCTAATTGCTTTTTCAACTAGTTGAGCATTTGTTGCCAACTTTCCTTTCTCTAAATATAGATTATCTTCAAGGCCTACTCTTGGATTTCCTCCCATAATTACAGTTTGAGCAACAAATGGCATCTCATTTTTTGAAATTGCAAAACCAGACCATATACCTTCCTTAGGCATTATATCTTTCATAGCCTGCATAGCTAAAGGTGTTGCTGGCGCTCCCCATGGAATACCCAAACACATTTGAAACATTGGTGGATCACTTAGCAATCCTTCTTTATATAATTGAGCCCCAAACCACATGTTTCCTAAATCGAAAGCTTCTATTTCTGGTTTGACATTTATTTCTTGTAGCCTTTTAGCGGCTTTTCTTAAATCATTTGGTGTATTAACTGTAATAACTGAACTATCACCAAAATTTAAAGTTCCACAATCCAATGTACATATCTCGGGTAAAAACTGTTCTGCATTTGCAATTCTTTCCATTACATTTGCCATATCTGTCATTGGGCCAAAATCTAGAGGATTTTTTCCTTGTCCTATATCTAAGTCTCCCCCCATTCCTGTTGTTAAATTTAAAACTACATCTGTATCGCTTGATCTTACACGATCAACAACCTCTTTATATAATTCTAATCTCCTGCTTGGTTTTCCATCTTCCTCTCTGACATGAATGTGTGCGATCGCAGCACCTGCTTTGGCAGCTTCAATTGAAGCCTTTGCAATTTGCTCAGGAGTCTTTGGTAAATCAGGATGCTTGCTGGCTGTATCTCCAGAACCAGTTACTGCACAAGATATAAATACTTTATTGTTCATTTTAATTAATAGATTTATACTATCTAAAAAAATTATTTAAAATAAAAAAATGTCAGTACATCTAACAACTCAAAAAATTATAAAAGAATGGACAGACTATAATAATCACATGAATGTTGCGTATTATGTCTTGATTTTTGATGTTCATGGTGCTGAAGTTTTAATGAATAAATTTAAAATGGGAGAACATTCGGCAAAGACAACTAAAAAGAGCACTATGGTGGTAGAGTCTCACATTACATACAATCAAGAAGTAAGCGAGGGAGATGAAGTAGATGTTAATTTAACTTTTTTTGATCACGATAAAAAAAGGCTTTTATATAAAATGGAGATGATCCATAAAGAAAAAAAATATCTTGCATCTACTATAGAAATTTTAGCTTTATACGTTGATTTAGGTCAAAGAAAAGTTGCTGAATTCGAAGATGAAAAAATTAAAATAATGGATGATTATATTGAAAAAAATAAAAGCGATTTTAATAATAAAGACTTAAAATTTTCATCAAAGTTAAAAAAATAATTATTAATCTACTTTTATATCATTCATTAAATGAACAATAACAACTCCTATTACTATAAATAAAAGTCCAATTATAGTAGGTATGTTTGGAACTTGATTGTATTTAATAGAAGCGATAATTGTTATACCAACAATACCTAGCCCAGCCCAACTGGCGTAAACTATTCCTACAGGAATAACTTTCATTGTATGAGATATAAGGTAGAGACAAACACACAGAGAAACCACGACAATCAACGAAGGGTAAAGTCTGGTAAAGCCATTAGTATCTTTTAAAAAGCTTGTGCTAATTAATTCAAACAAAATTGCCAAAACTAAAAGTATATATGCCCAAGTAAGATTCATATTCAACCTTATATATAGTGACAAAATTAATTTCTAGATATAAATTATATTAATGGAAATAAAACTACTTTCAGGTGCTTTGGGTGCAGAAATTAAAGGTATAAATCTTAAAGATACATCAGATGAGAATTTTAAAAAAATTAACGATTTGCTACTAGAACATAAGGTAATTTTCTTTAGAGACCAATTAATTAATGCAGACGAACATATAGCCCTTGCAGAAAAATTTGGTCCTTTAGAGACTCATGCGTATGTAAAAGGATTAGAAAAATATCCAGAAATTGTTAGAATAATTAAAGCTGAAGATGAACAAAACCAGTGGGGAGAAAATTGGCACAGCGATGTTAGTTATAACGCTAAACCTACTAAGGCTGTAATATTAAAATCAATTAAAATTCCTCCAGTTGGAGGAGATACCTGTTTTTCTAATATGGAACTTGCTTGGGAAACTTTAGACAAAGATATAAAAGATAAAATAAAAGACAAAACCGCTATTCATAGTTCATTAGGAGCAGAATTTTTTTTGGATAATTATAAAAAAATGGAAGGTAATAAAAAAAAAAATTATGATGAATATTCTAATGAACATCCCATGGTTAGAACTCATCCTGAGACTGGAAAAAAAATATTATATGTAAATTGGACTTATACAAAAAATATTATTGGTTTAGATAAAAAAGAAAGTGATGAGATTTTAAAAAAAATATTTGAACATCAAGCCAGATTAGAATTAACTTGTCGTTTCACCTGGACAGAAAATACTGTTTGTATCTGGGATAATAGGAGTGTTATTCACTTTGCTATTGCTGATTTTTATCCAGGAAGAGGTCTTGGACATGAAAGGGTTATGGATCGAATTGCGATCGAAGGTGATCGTCCAAATTAAAATTGATGAAAATAATCTATAAAATTATTTCTAATTTTATAAATAATAAATCTTTATATATCGGAGAAAAAGTAACTATGTCTGAACACATGATACAGGCTGCAATGATAGCTGAGAAAAAAAAATCATCAAAAAGTTTGATATGCGCATGCTTACTTCATGATTATGGACATTTTATTTTGGAAGACCCTAGTGATTTGGTTAAAAAGAAATTAGACGGAAAGCACGAGGAAATAGGATATGAATATTTAAAGAAATTCTTCAAAGAAGATGTTGTTGAGCCTATTAAATATCATGTTAAAGCAAAAAGATATTTAGCTAGAAGTAAAAAATATTATAATCAACTATCTAAAGCTTCTAAAATTAGTTTAGAATTACAAGGTGGAATACTAAATAAAAAAGAAAGTAAGGATTTTGAAAAAAATAAATTTTTTATAGATGCAGTTAAACTAAGAAAATTTGACGAATTAGCAAAAAAAAATAATATTAAAATGAAATCAATCAATCAATACGAAAAACTACTTCATTCTCAACTCTTATGAAATTTGATTACATAATAATCGGAGCAGGTACTGCAGGATGCGTGCTTGCAAATAGATTGACAGCAAATGGGAAATATAATGTGGCCCTAATAGAAGCTGGTAGACCAAGCGATATATGGAAAGTTAATATGCCGCTAGCAATTTTATATACAATGCATGATCCTAAATATAATTACAAATATTACTCTGAACCAGAACCACATTTGAATAATAGAAAACTTTTTTGCCCAAGAGGAAAAATGATTGGTGGGTGTTCTGCGCATAATGGAATGGTTTATGTTAGAGGTAATCCAAATGATTATCAAAGATGGGCCTCTTTTGGATTAAAAGATTGGTCGTACGAAAAAGTATTGCCGTATTTTAAAAAAATTGAAACTTGGTCTGAAGGTCAAAATGAATATCGAGGTGGAACAGGAATACTGCCAGTCAATCAATCAAAAAATAAAAACCCTTTGTTTAATGCTTTTGTTAAATCTGCTGGAGAAGCGGGCTACAAAATTAATCAAGATATGAATGGCAAGGATCAAGAAGGGTTTGGAATGTATGATGTAACAATTCATAAAGGTGAAAGAGCAAGTATTTCTAAATATTATTTAAATCCAGCTAAAAAACGGAAAAATTTAAAAGTGTTTAGCGATTCTTTTGTAGAAAAAATAATTTTTGATGGAAAAAAAGCAATTGGTATTGAAGTCAAAATTAAAAACAAAAAAGAGAAAATGCTCGCAAATAAGGAAGTAATATTAAGCGCTGGTTCAATAAATTCTCCACAATTACTTATGGTTTCTGGAGTTGGCCCTTCCTCACATTTAAAAGATAAAGGTATTGAGGTAATTCATAATCTTGATGGTGTTGGAAAAAATTTACAAGATCATTTAGAAACATACATTCAGCAAGAATGTAGAACCAGTGATACTTTATATTCTTATATTAATAAGTTGAATATGTTGAGAGTTGGGATTCAATGGTTTTTAACTAAAGGCGGTCCTTGTGCCAGTTCATTTTTAGAAGCTGGTGGATTTTGTAAATCATCTCCAGAAAGAGAATATCCAAATATTCAATTTCATTTTTTTCCAGCATTTGTAATTGATCATGGCTTGGTTGAGCCTGATAGACATGGTTATCAACTACACGCAAGTCCAAATCATCCAAAGAGTAGAGGGCACATTACATTAAATAGTTCTAACCCTTACGAATATCCAAAAATACAATTTAATTATCTAGAACACGAGGACGATCTAAAACAAACAATAGAAAGCATACACGTTGCACGTAAAATACTTGGTCAAAATTCATTAAAACCCTTTGCTGGTAAAGAAATTGGTCCAGGCGACAATGTTCAAACAAATGAGTTATTTGAAGAATATATAAGATCTAAAGCTGAAACGGCATATCATCCTTCCTGTACATTAAAAATGGGAGTTGATAAAATGGCTGTTGTAGATCAAGAATTAAAAATTCATGGTCTTCAGAATATTAGAGTTGTAGATGCATCTGTTATGCCCGAAATAACAAGTGGAAACTTAAACGCACCTACCTTGATGATTGCTGAAAAAGCATCTGACCTGATATTAAATTAATAGTTTATTTATTTTATATATTCAAAGTTTTGTGTCGTTTCATTTACTCTTACAAGTTTTGCTTTGTTTCTTAAATGAAATTTAGTCGCCATATCAGTTAGAGGAGAGAGTGTCACAAGTCTATTAAGATGATTTGATTTTTTAATCATTTTAAATACTTCTTTTACAATTAATTTACCTCCTCCTTTTTTTTTAGACCAAACTGTGTAGGCGATGGCTATTTTTCCAACTTTTTGACCTCTAAGAGTACTTTGTAAAAAAGCATCTTTGCTTAATTTATCTAACTCATCAACTGATTTAGGAATTTCGTTTGTAAATGCAAAACACATTATTGCATGAATTTCATTTTTATATTGAACGCCATAAATTTTTCTTCCATAGCTTGTTCTAAATTCATTATCTAGCTCGGGTCTTACAGGATCTTCATTTGTATTACATTCTTTCAAGCTTACTAGGTCTGCACCTTTAACCCATTCAAAAAAATTATTAAATTTATCTTTTATAATCTGTCTATTTTTTTGAATTCCAGATTTTATTCTTGTTTTAATTTTTTCTTTGTTATTCTCTATCATATTTCGTGATTTTTAATAATATTACTGTTTTTTAATAATGTTATTTAAGGAAATCAGTTATGCATTAATTTGATACTCATTCTCTAATTTGCATCCAAAACTGCATGTAAAAATTGCTTTGTTCTTTCATTTTGTGGGTCACCGAATAATTTTTCGGGTGGACCTTGTTCAAAAATTTTTCCTTCATTAAAAAAACATACACGATCTGATATTTCTCGAGCAAATCCCATTTGATGTGTTACCATTATCATTGTTAAACTATGTTCTTTATTTAAAGATCTAATTACATTTAAGACTTCACCTACTACCTCAGGGTCTAACGCTGAAGTAATCTCATCCAGAAGCATTACTTTTGGTCTCATTGCCAAAGCTCTTGCTATAGCTACCCTTTGCTGTTGTCCTCCTGATAATCTTGTTGGATGTTGATCTTTCTTATCTGTTAAACCAACTAATTCTAATAATTCAAGCGCTCTTTGTTCCGCCTCTTCTTTTTTCATTCCGAGAACTTCTATGGGTGCTTCGATACAATTTTGAAGAGCTGTCATGTGTGGAAATAAATTAAATTGTTGAAATACCATTCCAATTTTTGAACGTCTTTCTCTTAAGTATTTTTCACTTGCTTCGACTAACTTTCCGTCTGAATTCATATGTGTTAATGACTCGCCATCTAAATGGATCACACCTCCATTAATTTTTTCTAATGTCATTAAAACTCTTAAAACAGTAGTTTTTCCTGAGCCTGATGGTCCAATGATTGATACCATTTCATTTTTTTTAATCTCTAAATTCAACTTGTCTAAAACTACTAGATCGCCATATTGCTTTGTTACTTCTTCGAATTTTACAATAATTTCATCAGTTTTTTTATTTTGCATAATTTAAATTCTTTATTGTTTTATTTTTCCTTGAGCAACATTAACTCTTCTTTCCAACTTTCTAACCCACATAGCTGCTGGAATAGAAAGAATTAAGAATATTATACCAACCATTGTGTAAGGTTCCAAATATCTATAATTATAGCCCCCAACTGCTGTTGCTGCGTGGAATAACTCAGCAACCCCTATTGTCGACAAAAGTGGTGTATCTTTAAAAATACCTACTAAATAGTTTCCCATTCCTGGAATAGCAATTGGAAAAGCTTGTGGTAGGACAATTCTTCTGTAGGTATAAACTGTGGAAAAATTTAGTGCTCTACATGCTTCCCATTGAGTTTTTGAAACACCTTCTAAAGCTCCTCTGTAAACTTCTGAAAGATAAGTTCCAAAATGTAAACCAATTGTTATCATTCCACAAACCCAGGCTGATAATTTTATTCCAAACTGAGGTAAAACGAAATATACAAAAAATAATTGAATCAATAATGGTGTCGAGCGAATAAATTCAACAATTTCTCTATTTATTCCATTTATAATTTTTGACGGTGTTCTTTGACCTAATAAAAAAAAAAGTCCAACAACAAGTGCTATTGCATACCCTACTCCTGCTGCAATTATAGTATTTAAGGTTGCCCATAACATTTGAGGTAATATTTCATAAGCAAAATCCCATCTAAAACCCATTTCCATAATATTAAACGTTTCCTCTCCCAACCTTTTTTGCAGCTAAAACTTCTAACCATCTTAAAAATGGAACAAGCGCTAACCTAGCCATGATATAATAAATTAATAAGGCTGTTCCAAAACATTGTGCAGAAAGCCAAGTAATGGAATTAATTTGTTTTGCCTCAAAAGTTAAATCAACAACTGTCACAAGAGCTACTAAAGCAGTTGCTTTTAAAAGTTCTACTGTCAAATTTGCTGCTGGTGGCAAAATTATAGGAAAAATTTGTGGAATAATTATTCTTTTAATTCTTTTTGCTGGACTAAAATTAAGAGCATGAGCAGCTTCCCATTGACCCTTCGGTACAGCTAGTATTCCACCTCTTACTATCTCTGCACCATATGCACCAAAGTTCAAACCTAAGGCAACTACTCCTGCAACAAATGCTTCTAATGAAATTCCAAAAAATGGTAACACGTAATATACCCAGAAAAGTTGAACTAATAATGAAGTTCCTCTAAAAAATTCTATATATACAGTAGCAATTCCTTGAATAATTAGATTTTTAGATAAACGCATCAAGCCGAAAATCATTGAAATAATCACATACAAAATCATAGAACATATCAAAACTTTTATAGTAGTGACTGTTCCTAGAAGTAATGTCGTTCCGTGTTCAGCTAAAAATGCAAAATAGCTCACTGTATGACCTTAAATAAAGTTAAAAAAAATCAGGCGACTTTAATTTTTTGTCGCCTGATTAATAAATTATGATTTTATACTACTTAGTTGAGCAAGCCCACTCTGTAGTCATATCTGCAGGTGGAAGTTGAGCTTTATCATACCCATACTCACCAGCTCTTTCTAACATTTTAGCGGGATTAGCTAAAACTTTAGCTAAAGCAGCATTGAATGCTTCTCTAAATTCATTGTCGCTTTTTCTAAAACCAATTCCAACTACATTTACAGTTTCTTTTGGCATAAGCTTAGGATCAGTTACTTCAAATGCACCACCAGTTTTTTCTTCATGCTCTTTTGCACCAAAAAATGTTTGAACTGCTGCATCGGCTCTTCCTGCTTTCATAGCAGCAAGTATTCCCACTTCACCTTCTACTAATAACATTTGACTATCAGGTACACCAAATTTTTTAGCAGCTTCTACTGTATTGAAACCAGTACCAGTTACGAGTGTAGCTCCTGTTCTGATAACGTCAGCATAGTTGTTAATTCCTTTAGGATTCCCTTTAGGAACTAGCATTGCATCACCAAAAACTCCTATCGGATCTGAAAAATTAATATTTTCACATCTGCTTTTCAAGATATACATACCGCCCGTTATCATGTCTGAACGATCTGCGTTTATTCCTGGAATTAGTCCAGACCACTCAAAAACTTTAGTTTCGTGCTCTGTAATTCCCATTTCTTCTAAAACAGTTAAAGCAATCATGTTAACAAAACCTAATGCTTCTCCATTGTCTCCTGCGTAAGCCCACGGCACTGCTGTACCAAAGCCTAATCTTAATTTATGTCCATCTGCCAATCTTTGAGTTAGCGTCGCTGCACTAACAGAAGAAACGCCAAAAAGAATAACAAGAAGAACTGTAATTGATTTAATATATTTTCTCATAATCTCCCCTATTAATTTAATTTAAAAAATAATTTAACTAAAAAAAAAGGTATTTGTATAGTAAGAAATTATTCAATCTAAGGTTGACTCTATTTAATTAAAATTATCTTTTTTAAGTTAATTCTAACTTGTCACCTAAACTTATTTTACCATCACTCTCTGCTCTTAAATAAATACCCATATCAAAATGATTATAGCTTTTTTTTAATGATTGAAGTAAATTTAGAGAATTGTCATCAGTTTTTGGTTTAAGATTAATGGCAACACATCTGGGAATATTTTTTTCAACTTTAAAAGAAATATTATTTATTTTTATAATTTTATTAATCCATTTGCGTTCTTCCCATGCATCAATACCCTCAACATAAAAATTGCCCCTGAATCTTTGAGGTTCTATTTTTTCTGCAATTTTTTCTTCAAAATCTTTAACACTACTAAGATTTATTAATGACATAGAGTTAAAAACGTTATTTGAATGTGAGGTATCATAAAAAGGGAAATCTTCATTATACAAAAGTGAAATAGGCTTTATTAGACTGCTTTCTAATTCTACTAATTTTTCAATAAGTAAAGATCTTTCTTCAGTATTATCTGGTGAAATAGAAATTATTTCTTTACCTTCTAAAATTAAAGTAAGTTTATTTTTGATATATGAGAAGTTGTATTTGTTTAAAGCGGGTGAGTTTTTTAAAGTTAAGAAATTATTTAATTTTCTTTCATTTGGATTCTTTTCGATCGATTTTGCATCTTCAATATTAATACCTCTAGAAAAAGCAAAAATTCTATCATTTGGCATACCGAGATTTTTTTTAATATTACACGTCTCAATGCTTTCAAATGATAAAGATTTTACTGGACAATAATTTATAGATTTAATTGTGCAGTTCATTATTTATCTAATTTTTTAAAAATTCTCTTTAGACTTGTTTTTATTTTTTTTTTCTTCCATTTTTCAGACACTAAACTAAAATTATTATTATTGAAAATATATATTAATTAAATTATTTATCTTAATTATATGAAAAAAACTATTGTAAGTAGTTGGAATGAATGGGACCCCTTAAAACATGTAATTGTTGGTAGAGCAGATAATTGTTGTATACCCGCTCCTGAGCCTGCAGTGGATGTTAAGATTCCTCCTGACTCAGTTATGAAAGGAAAGCATGGTAGAAGAACTCAAGACTCTATAGATAAAGCAAATGAACTCTTAGATAAGTTTGTAAAAACATTGGAGAGTCGAGGAGTCAGAGTAGATAGGCCAACTCCTTTGAAATTTGATGAAAAAATTGCAACGCCTGATTGGAAAGCTGAACATATGTTTGGATGTATGCCATCGAGAGATGTAATTATTACTGTTGGAAAAGAAATGCTAGAAGCAACGATGAGCTTTCGATGTAGATGGTTTGAATATCTAGCTTACAGACCTTTATTGCAAAAATATTTTATTGAAGATCCGGGTATGAAACATGAATCTGCACCAAAACCTAGATTAACAGATAAAGACTATCATAAAAATTATTTATCAGATGAGGTAAGTATAGAGCAAAGATTAGAATGGGCTGAAAAAAAATATTTTGTAACAACTGAAGAGGAGCCTCTTTTCGATGCTGCAGATATTTTAAGGTTTGGTAAAGACTTAATTGTTCAACATGGTTTTACTACAAATTTAAAAGGAATAGATTGGTTAAAAAGACATTTTCCTGATCACCGTGTACATACTGTAAATTTCCCAGGCGATCCTTACCCTATTCATATAGATGCAACTTTTACTCCCATTAGACCTGGTCTAATATTGAATAACCCTGTAAGAAAAATTCCTAAAGAGCAAAGAAAACTTTTTGAGGATAACGGTTGGCAAATTATTGAAGCAGCACAACCAGCGCATAATTCTCCACCTCCTCTTACTTACTATTCAATATGGTTATCAATGAATATTTTAGTTTTAGATCCAAAAACAGTATGTGTAGAAAAAAGCGAAGTGTATCAAGCTGAGCAACTTGATAAACTAGGTATGGAAGTTTTGCCTGTAGATTTTAGGGAAGCTTATGGGTTTGGAGGAAGTTTACATTGCAGCACAACAGATGTTCATAGGGAAGGAAAATTACAAGATTATTTTCCTAAGCAATAGATAATAGTATGTGATATAGAAGCTAATGGCTTCAAAAAATAATAATACCAGAGGAATAATTCTCATATTGTTAGCAATGATGGTTTTTTCTGTGCAAGACGGGATTATGAAGCACATTTTTAATTTTGTTTCTTTATACGAAATTTATTTAATAAGAACTGTTGTAAGCTTTGCTCTTATACTAATATTTTTGAAGATTACAAAAAAACAAATAGTGTTTAAAAGCCAATATCCGATTTTAACACTATGTCGTGTAATACTTTTCTTTTTTGGTTTTAGTACTTTTTATGTTTCTTTAACAGTATTACCTCTAGGAACAGCTACCGCATTATTTTTCGTTACACCATTTTTAATTACAATATTTGCATATTTTATTTTAAAAGAAAAAGTAGGACCAAGAAGGTGGGCGGCAGTTGCTGTGGGATTTATTGGTGTGTACATTACACTTAATCCTGATTTTAGTAATTTCAATTATTTAAGTTTGTTACCAATTTTATGTGCACTTTGTTATTCATTATCAATGATAATAATTAAAATGACATCAGACAAAGATAGTGTTTACACTCAAACATTTACTTTTTACATTGGGGCAATTTTTTTTAGCATAATTTTTTATTTTATTATTGGCGATGGACAATATAATACTATAGATCATCCAGCTTCACAGTTCATACTAAGAAAATGGTTTGTCGATTTGGAAGAGTCTATTTGGTTAATGATCGCGACCGGAATTACTGCCACGCTTGCTTTTTTATGTTTGTTTACAGCTTATAGTATTGCTTCTCCTGCGGTAGTCTCGCCTTTTGAGTATTCTATACTATTATGGTCACCGCTAATAGGTTGGATTTATTTTCAAGAAATACCTTCTTTAAATACAATTTTTGGAATATTAATAATTGTATCTAGTGGTGTTTATATATTTATACGTGAAAAAGCTCAAGACCAACTTATAGCTACAGAAAAACCTTTAAGATAAATGACAAAGAATTTAATTCCTACTATTAATATTTCATCAATAGTAAAAAGTAATTTTGAAAATAAAAAGTCAATTAATACTATAAATAGCATTAAAAAAGCTTGTATTGATATTGGTTTTTTTCAAGTTACTGGGCACGGGATAAGTCAAAGAAAAATTAAAGATATTTGTAATATTGGTAACAAATTTTTTAATTCATCTAAAAAAAATAAAATAAAACTCGCTCCGAAAAAATGGAATTTTAAAAATAAAAATATTTATAGAGGATATTTTCCTAATGATGTAAATGGAAAAGAAGGTTTAGATATTGGAGATTTGAAGGTAACAAAAAAATATGCTGATTTAACTAAAAATCAATATATAGAATATTTAAATCTAGAAAAATCTATAGACAAAAAATCAATTAAAATTTTATCAAATTATTTTGATGATTTATTTTTTTTAGGGGAAACTTTGTTCAAATGCATAATTAAATTATATAAAAATGATATCAACAACTCAAAGAAGGCTTTTTCTAGGTTTAAAACTTTAAGCACTTTAAGATTTAATTTTTATCCAAACCAAAGCAAACCAGTAGAAATTTCTAGGCAGGACGGTGTTGCTTTAGGGTGTGAAACTCATGTTGACAGTGGAATATTTACAATTCTTTATCAAGATAAAAAAGGTGGCTTACAAGTTCAAAATAGAAAGAATAAAAAATGGTATGATGTACCTTTTAATAAAAATGCTTTAGTTGTAAATACAGGAAGGGCTCTTCAATTTTTAAGCAAAGGTAAGTTTAAAGCAACAAACCATAGAGTGCTATGGAACAAAAAAAAAAGGATGTCTATACCTTTCTTCTTTGAGCCATCATATGATTTTAAAATGAGTAAATCGTTTTTAAACGGAAGCACAACAACAGATAATGCTCTAATCTATGAAAAATTCCTCAACCAATCTTTAAAAAAATTCATTGAATATCAAAGATAACAATAATAATATCAACTTATAAAGCGATACATAACTCGTCGTTGTTTAAAATACGAAAGTGGGATCGGTCGTCTTTAAATTAATTTTTAAAGGAGGCTTTTATGAAAATTGGTTATTTTTGTAACACTACCAACTGGACACATAAACCTTACGATATACTTTTAGATGAAGCTAGAGAAATTACAGAATACTGTGATCAGAATAAATGGAATTCAATATGGTATACCGAACATCATTTTAACCATGAGGGAATGGAATCTCTAACAAACCCACTTATGATGGGCGTTGATGCTGCCGCTAGAACAAAAAATATTAGAATTGGCCAAGCTTGTAATGTAATTACTTTTCACAATCCAATAAGAATGGCTGAAGATATTGCTCTCTTGGATCAATTATCAAAAGGAAGAGTTGAAATTGGAATAGGAAGAGGAATTTATGGAAGAGAAGCAATTAATTTAAATAAAGAAGCAGATATGAAAGACCAAGCAAAAAACTTCAGGTTGTTTGAAGAGACTTTAACAATTTTAAAAAAAGCTTGGAAAGAAAAATTTTTCAATCATAAAGGTGAGTTTTATACTTACCCTGCACCAGATTATGTTTGGCAGCACGACATGAGTCCACCAAATAAAGATTTGGTTAATCTTAAAACAAATGTTATGGAAAATATTAGCGTTGTTCCAAAACCTTATCAAGAGCCCCACCCACCAATTCATCAGGTAGTAGATGGAATTAGATCTATTGAGTGGGCTGCACAACAAGGTCTGAATATTATAATGTGGATACCGACCGTTAAGGCTTTAAAAATAAAATTTGAAGCATTTAAAAACGCTAAGTCTGAAGCAGAAAAAAGAAATGTCCCGATGGGGGAAGGCATTTCATTGGTAAGAGATATGTTTGTTGCAGATACAATGGAAGAGGCAAAAGAGAAAGCAGGTGAGCATATGGTAAACTACATGAGATGGGTATGCCACTGGAGAGGTTTGGGTAACCATATGGATCCGGGTGAAGAATTACCAGTAACAAAAGGTAAGTTAGATTTACTAAGTTACGATTTTTTACATAAAAGAAATATGCTTTTTGGAACTCCTGAATATGTAATAGACAAAATACACGAACTTAAAGCAGAGTTAAATTTACAAAACTTACAAGTTTGGTCAAATTTTCCAGGTGTCAAACACGAAGACTGCATGAAAAGTATCAAAATGTTCACAGAAAAAGTAATGCCTCATTTTAAAGATGATCTAAGTACTGAAGTAAAAAAAGTTTCGTGAACAAATCAAAGAGCCTAACCGGCGGCCAAGCTGCAATTAAGTCTTTAAAAAAAGAAAAAGTTAAACATGTTTTTGGTTTAATTGGTTCTGCTACAATGGAAATGTTTGATGCTCTTTATCATGAAAAAAGTATAAAATTTATTGGTGTTCGTGATGAAAGAACTGGAACACATATGGCGGATGGATACGCAAGAGCTTCTAACCAACCAGGTATAATCCTTGCTGGACAAAATGGTCCTGGTGCTACAAATTTAGTTACAGGCCTTGCACAAGCGAAAGCAGCCTTTTCTCCTGTTGTTTCTATTGCTGGTTCATATTCTACAAAAGATAAAATGGAAGATGCTTTTCAAGGTCTTGACCAACAATCTTTATTTAAACCAGTAACAAAAAAAACTTGGACAGTAAAAAATACTAAAAAAATTCCAGAAACTTTTAGTGATGCTTTTAACTTAGCAATGTCACCCAGAAGGGGACCTGTATGTATTAATTTACCAAGAAATATTTTGGCACATAAAGTAAATTTTAAAATCAACGATAAAAATCAATCTTTTGATAATCAAAACTCAACTAAAGCAAAATCTAACTATATAAAAAAAGCTGTAAAGATTATCAGCAATTCAAATAAGACTGTTATTATTGCTGGTGGTGGAATTAAATATCCATCAAAATATAAAAATGTACTTAAATTGGCAGAATTATTAAATGTCCCAATAGTAACCGCAGCTGGTCATGGGGATGCTATACCATTCAATCATAAACTAAATGCTGGACAAATGGGTCCAAGGGGTAATCCAGTTGCATCCAAATTAGTTAAAGAAGCAAGTGTTATAATTGCTCTTGGAACAAGACTAGGATTTAATTCAACTTTTTATTCTTTCGAAAATATAAATAAAAATGCAAAGATCATACAAGTTGAACTGGAAAAAAGAATGATTGGAAGATATTTTCCTGTAGCAGTAGGAATTTATGGAGACGCCGCCACAATAGCTGACCAATTATATAAAGAAATCAAGAAGCAAAATATTACTCTTGATATAAAAAAATGGACCAATAACTACTTAAATGAAAGAAAAAATTTTTTACTTAGTAGAGAAAAATTTAAACAGAAAAATTTCCCTATTCAGCCAAATAGCTTGTTTAAACAACTAAGACAAGTACTCCCTAAAAACTCTGCAATAACTTTAGATGCAGGTACACTTTGTTTACAGGCTACTGATGCTCTTGAATATTATGATCCTCCATCTTTATTTACTCCTTTAGACTTTGGTTTGGTTGGTTTTTCTTTTGCATGTGGTTTGGGTGTAAAGATTGCAAAACCTAATAAAAAAGTAATTAGCCTTATGGGAGATGGGGGTTTTGGAATGACAATTTCAGAATTAAGCACAGCTGTTGATTATAAGATTAACACAATAACTATAGTAATGAACAATAAAAGTTGGGGTGCTGAAAAGGCTTATCAAAAAGATTTTTATGGAAAAAGATACTTAGGAGCTGATATTAGTAGTCCACCTTTTGATGAAGTTGCAGAGCTATATGGCGCTAAAGGTTTTAAGGTTAAAAAAGTTTCAGAAATAAATCAAGCAGTTAGAGAAGCTTTAAAAATAAACAAACCTGTAGTCATTGATGTTGATGTAGACCCAAAAGCACTATACAGTTTTAGAAGAGATAGTTTTAAACATAGATCAAAAAAATGAAATTAGAATTAAGAAAATTTACAAAATTTGTTGATAAGACATTTGTTGAAGGTGGAAAAGAAGCAAAAGAACCTGTCTTGCTTGTTTCTGTTGCGGCAGTTTTTAAAAATCCTTGGGATGGTCAAGGATTTGTTGAAGATCTAAAACCTACGATTTTAGATTTAGCTCCAAAACTTGGTGATATTTTAGTTCCAGAATTGATAAAAGAAATTGGTTCACCTGATAAAATTCTAGCTTATGGTAAAGCGGGAATTGTAGGTTTAAACGGAGAGATAGAGCATGCATCTGCATTTATTCATACTTTAAGATTTGGAAATAAGTTTAGAGATGCAGTGGGTGGAACATCTTATTTAAGTTTTACCAATACGAGAGGACCTGCAGGATCAAAAATTTCTATACCAATGATGCATAAAACAGATTCTGGTTTAAGACCATATTATCTAACGCATGAATTTACTATTCATGATGCTCCATTCGATAATGAAATAGTAATTGCTATTGGTGGAGCTTCTAGTGGAAGAGCACATGCAAGAACAGGTGACAGATATCAAGATATGAAAGAAATGGGCATTGAACCTAAATAAATAAATGATCAATGCTAAAGACTCTAAAAATACTTTCTATATTCTAAATAAAAAAAAGAATACTCCAATAGTTTTAATTCACGGTGTAGGACTTAATCATAAAATTTGGGAGCCTCAGATCAATTCATTTGACAATACTGTCTTGGCATATGATATTTTAGGACATGGAAACACACCATTAAAAAAATCACAGATAAGTTTCGATGATTTTTCATTACAATTATTAAATTTGATTGATGAATTAAAATTCGAAAAAATACATTTGGTTGGTTTTTCAATTGGTTCATTAATAGCAAGAAATTTTGCATCCAAATATAATAATAGACTAGTGTCTTTGACTTTACTTTGCTCGGTTTTTCAAAGAAGTAAGGAACAAGAAGAAATAGTTAATGACAGATTTGAATTATCAAAAAAAAGTAGATCTTTATCGAAACAAGCCCTTCAGAGATGGTTTACAGATGACTATATAAATAAAAATCCAAATATTTATGAAAAAATTTGTTCCATGCTTGAAGAAAATGATATGGAAAATTTCTTAAAAGTTTATGAGCTGTTTGTTAAACATCAGGATAATGAAATATTTGAAAATATAAGAACTAAAACATTAGTTATGACTGGAGAAAATGATATTGGATCAACCCCAGAAATGTCTAAAAATTTAAGTAAAAAAATCGCTAATTCTAAAGTTAAAATAGTAAGCAATGGAAAACATCTCTGTAGTATTGAGTGTGCAGATGATGTAAATAACGCTATTAAGGAACATATAAAAAATGACTAAACTTAAACAATATAAAATGTTTATTGATGGAGAATGGGTAGACTCTGAAACTAAAAAAACTTTTGAAACTTTAAATCCAGAAAATAATAAGCCATGGGCTGTAGTTCCTGAAGCAAGCGCAAATGATGTTGATAAAGCAGTGAAGGCAGCACAGAAAGCATTTGAAGGAGAATGGCCAAAGTTGTTACCAAGAGAAAGAGGTAAATATTTAAGAGCAATAGCAGATAAGCTTCGAAAGAATGCAGAGTTACTTGGGGAAATAGAAACTATTGATACTGGAAAATTATTTAGAGAAACAAAAAAACAAGCAAACTATATAGCAGAATATTATGACTATTATGCTGGTATGGCAGATAAAGTTGAAGGAACAGTTTTACCTATAGATAAACCAAATATTCAAGCAATAACCACGAGAGTTCCTATTGGTGTTATAGCTGCGATTATTCCTTGGAACTCACAGATGTTATTGACCGTAACTAAATTAGCTCCTGCTCTAGCGATGGGAAATACTGTTGTTATAAAATCATCTGAGCTAGCTCCAGCAGTATTATTCGAGTTTGCAAAATTAATTGAAGAAACAGGAATACCAAAGGGTGTTGTAAATGTCATTACAGGTTTTGGAGATCCATGTGGAAAGGCTCTAACAACACATAACTTGGTTGAAAAAATTGCTTTTACAGGGGGTCCTGAAACTGCAAGACATATAATTAGAAATTCAGCTGAAAATTTATCTGAAGTAAGCTTGGAGCTTGGGGGAAAAAGTCCAGTAGCAGTATTTGATGACGCACATCAAGAAAATGCAATAAATGGAATTACTGCAGGAATTTTTGGTGCAAGCGGTCAAAGTTGTATTGCTGGCTCAAGATTATATTTACAAAAAGGAATTTATAAGGAATTTTTAGATAAGCTTACTAAAAGAGCAGAAAAAATAAAAATTGGGGCTCCTATGGATCCTGAAAGTGAAATGGGACCAATTGGTAATTTTAAACAATTAGAAATAATAGAAAAAAATATAAAATTAACTGTAGAACAAGGTGGAAAAATTAAATGTGGAGGTAAAAGACATCCATTTTCAAATGATGGATACTATTTTCCCCCAACAATTATTGAATGTGATAATCATAATCTTCCTGTAGCAGAAAACGAACTTTTTGGACCAGTGCTTTCTGTAATGAAATTTGAAAATGAAGAAGAAGTAATAAATAAGATGAATGATAACCAATACGGTTTATCATCTGGAGTTTATACTAGCGATTTTTCAAGAGGCATGAGAGTTTCAAAAGCAATTAGAGCGGGAATTACATTTGTAAATACTTATAGGCTAATATCTCCATCTGCTCCATTTGGTGGGATGAAAGATAGCGGTTACGGTAAAGAAGCTGGGATAGAATCCATAAAAGATTACACTAGAGTTAAAACAACATGGTACTATACCTCTGATGAGCCCACAATGGACCCTTTCTCTATGAGATAAGCGGTAAATTTTCTATTGAATTTATTATTTAATACTATTTAATTTTCTTTTTATAAATTGTTAACAATTAAAGGAAAAATATGAGAAAAATATTAATCGCAATGTTCGTATTTGTGTCATGCTTTACAACAAAAGCATTCTCAGATGGACATTCAATAAAAATGGGAATTATTTTAGGATTTACAGGTCCAATTGAATCTCTAACTCCAGCAATGGCTGCGTCTGCAGAGCTTGCCTTTAAAGAGGCATCAGATTCAGGTTCGTTACTTGGGGGAAAAAAAATATCAGTAGAAAGAGCTGACTCAACTTGTGTTGACTCTGCTGCTGCTACTACTGCTGCAGAAGGTTTAGTTTCAGGTGGCGTAGTTGCAATCATGGGTGCAGACTGTTCAGGTGTTACTGGTGCAATTGCAACAAACGTTGCAGTTCCTAATGGCGTTGTAATGATTTCACCTTCAGCAACTTCTCCTGGTTTAACTACTCTAGATGATAAAGGGTTCTTTTTTAGAACAGCTCCTTCAGATGCTAGAGGTGGACAAATCTTAGCTGATATTACTAAAGATAGAAAAGTTAAAAGTGTAGCAATTACTTATACAAATAACGACTATGGAAAAGGCCTAGCAGATGTTTATGCTGCTGCAGTGAAAGCCCATGGTATTAAAGTAACAGCAGTTGCTGCTCACGAAGATGGCAAAGCTGACTATTCTGCTGAAGTTGCTACATTAGCTTCTGCGGGTGGAGATGCGGTTGCGGTAATTGGTTACTTAGACCAAGGTGGTAAAGGAATTATACAAGGCTCTTTAGATTCAGGTGCTTTTGATACTTTTATTTTATCTGATGGTATGATTGGTCAATCTCTTGTTGATGCTTTTGGAAAAAGCTTAAGTAAATCTTTTGGTTCTCTTCCTGGATCTACAGGTAAAGGAGCAGGTATATTTGCTAAAGTTGCTAAAGCAGGTGGTATAGACTCTTCAGGACCATACACTTCAGAATCTTATGATGCTGCTGCCTTAATCACTCTTGCTATGCAAGCTGGTGGAAAAGCTGATAGAGCTACTATTCAAAAAAATGTTATGTCTGTTGCTAATGCCCCAGGTAAGAAAATTTATCCAGGTGAATTAAAAAAAGCACTAGACTTATTAGCTAAAGGTAAAGCTATTAACTACGAAGGTGCAACAGGTGTTGAATTCACTGATGTTGGAGAAGCTTTTGGTTCTTTCTTAGAAAAAGAAGTAAAAGGTGGTAAATTTAAAACTAAAAAACAAAGATAAAATTTAATTTTTAAAATCCTAGCGTATTTTATTACGCTAGGATTTTTTTTTATCCAAAATTTCAGCTCTAATAGTTGCGAAAATAATTAAAATCATAAATGGAATACAAATAAAATTCATTATTTTCCAATTAGTTAATGTTATGAAAATACCAGCAGATAAGCTTCCAATGGCATGAACAGAATAAACAATAAAATCATTTAATCCTTGTGCTTTATATTTTTCCTCTTCTCTATAGGTTAAGACAAGCAAACTAGTTCCGGATATAAACAAAAAGTTCCAACCTAAACCTAAAAAGATTAATGCAAACATATAATTAAAAAAACTTTGCTCAAAAATACTTGCTATTATTGTAATGCTATAAAGAAATACACCAGCATAAATTACATTACTATGGCCATATTTTTTTATTAAGTGTCCAGTTACTAATGAAGGTAAAAACATTGAAACAACATGAAATTGAATAACAATACTTGTTTTATTCAAACTCATATTTTCCATTACATGCATACTAATTGGCGTCGCTGTCATTAAAAAAGTCATTATTGCATATCCAAATGCTGACGCTGCTATGGCTTGAATAAATCTAGGCTGTAAAATTATTTCTAAATAATTTCTTCCTTTATATTCAACATTAGTATCTATTTTTGATTTACTTTCATAAAATAAAAAAAGAATTGCTGGTATAAAAGTTAACAGGGCAAGAGCTAAGTAAGATCCAACATATAAATTTTCACTTATTAAATCTTTTGAATAGTTTGCTAAACTTGGACCTAAAAAGGCCGAAATAATTCCACCGAATAATATTATTGAAATAGCTTTTGGAGCCATGCTTTGTTCTACACTTTCAGCAGCAGCAAAACGATATTGATGAGTAAATGCCATTCCAATACCAATAAAAAAGTTTGCAAAGCAAAATAAGATAAAATTTTGGTACATTATTGAATATGCTGCTAAAATTGAAAATAATAGGTTTCCTATTGATGCAGAGATGAAACCATACTTTCTTCCAATTAAACTCATTACTTTAGTGGCAATTATCGCACCGATGGCAATACCAACTACGGATATCGACATTGGCAAAGTTGCTAAGGATTTAACTGGACTAATTTGAGATCCAATAATCCCACTTAAAAATACTGTTACCGGAGCTGCAGTAAAACTAAAAATCTGACTTAATGTTAAAATTAGAAGATTTTTATTCATTGTATAGATACACTATACCTTTTTTGTAATGAAAAAATATGTATTTAATTAAAGAATAATAAATCGAACACCCAATTTAATAAGGAAATAATTTAAAACGAGAAACAAAGTTTTTTTTATATATAAGATTTTATAATTTTATAAATCTCGTCTTTATTAGTTATGCCAATGCTTCTGTGAATTTCTTTATTATCTTTAAAAATTAAAATTGTACTCTGGTATTGCACATTAAATAAAGATGAAATTTCTTTATTTGTAACGTCAAAAGCAAAGTACTCAAGATTTTCAAATTCTTTTTTTGCTTTATCTAAAACTTTCATTTGACTTGCACATGAATAACAATATTCAGTCCAAGAACTTACGAGTACTAATTTACCATCTGATTGTGCTTTTTTGAAAAGTTCTTCATTAAAAGTAGTTTTTTTTTCTATTGCAAAAGAATTAAAAGGCAAAAGAATTAAAAATATTATTAAAAATTTTTTTATCATACGCTTATTGTTTTATAATTTTTTCTGGTAAAATTCCCTGCGGCCTATAGCGCATTACAACTAATAATCCTATTCCAATCATTAAAAATCTAAAGTACGGAGCGCTTTCTATTAAATGAATTTTTAAAGCATTTGTTTCGGGCAGGTGTGCAGTAAAAAGATTAATTAAAAATAAAGCTATTGGTGCAGCTTGAACCCATAAAAACCAAACAAAAAATCCACCTAATATAGCTCCAAAATTATTTCCTGTTCCACCTACAATTACCATTACCCAAATTACGAATGTATATCTCATGGGTCTATAGCTTCCTGGTGTAAATAAACCATCGTTCGTTACCATCATGGCACCAGCTATACCAACAACTGCTGAGCCTAGTATAAAAATTAAAAGATGCTCTTTAACAATATTTTTACCCATTGCGCTTGCTGCTTCTTCGTTGTCTCGTATGGCTCTCATTTTTCTTCCCCATGGAGAATATAAAGCTTTTTGCGTTATAATTAATAAAACAATAACAACTGACAAAAATAAACCTGCCATACAAAGCTTTACATAAACTGAAGAAGCATCAATAACTAATTGCTTTAAAACATCTTGTTTTTCTGCGACTGAATTAATTAAATTTAATTTACCTGAATTAAATTTTTCAACCAAATTTATAAACCATGGCGTACCTTGAAGATCTACCTCATAAGGCACTGGTCTTTTCAAACCAATAACATTTTTTACTCCTCTTGCTAGCCAGTCTTCATGTTTAATAACCGAAACTACAATTTCAGCAATTAATAAAGTTGCTATTGCAAGATAATCTGCTCTTAGTCCAAGAGCAATTTTACCCACAATATAAGCAAGGCCTCCCGCGAAAAGACCTCCAACAATCCAAGAAAATAAAACTGGCATTCCAAGTCCACCTAAAAAACCTGTTTTGGCAGGCTCAACTGCCTCAATACTTTCAATTGCAGGACCAGATATTATTCTAATAAGTATCAAGCCACCTATTATAATTGCAGCTACTAAATAATTTCTTTGCTTTGAATTCTTAATTTTTTTCAAAACATAGCGTATTGAAAAAACTATTCCCGCTATAACTAAAATACAAAACATCATGTTTAATCCGCCCGCTTCCCAAGCCTCAGGAACAGGAGCAACTGAAACTAATACAACCGCAAGTCCACCCAATGCGGTATATCCCATAATTCCAAAATTGATTAAACCCGCATAACCCCATTGAATATTTGCACCCATTGTCATCACTGCTGATATCATGCAGTAATTAAAAATAGTTAATGCTGTGGTCCAAGATTGAAATATTCCCACTAAAATAATTAGCAATAACATTATTGAGTACGCAGCGATTACATTTAAATACTTCTTCATAAAATTTTGCCTTTAAAAATACCCGAAGGTCTAAAAAGTAAAACAACTACTAAAATAGAAAATGAAACTGCAAACTTATAATCTGTAGATAGCAATTGCATAAGAGAATCTGGCTCTAAATGTTCTGGAAGTATATATGTGAAAAATTTTTTATAAGCGTAAGTTATAAATATTTCCCCAAAAGCTACTACATAACCACCTAGGAATGCACCAAACGGATTTCCAATTCCTCCAACAATAGCGGCAGCAAATATAGGAAGCATGTTGTTAAAATACACAAAAGGCTTGTAGCTTTTATCTAGCCCATATAATACGCCTCCAACTGTAGCTAAAACTCCAGCTATAATCCAAGTTAACATTACAACCTTTTTAGGATCTATACCTGATAATAAAGCTAGATCTTCATTGTCAGAATAAGCTCGCATGCTTGTGCCTGTTTTAGTTTTGTTTAAAAACCAAAACATTACTGAAACTACAATTAACGTAACAATTATTGTAATTAATTGAGTAGATTTTATAGTCAATCCTTCATTTAATCCTGTCATTTCTTTAAATTCTATAGCTTTTAAAATAAATTTTTCACCATCAAGAAACCTTCTATCAAATGGTCCTATGATTATTCTTATAATTGCCTGTGTTACAAACATTACACCTACACTAACCATAGCTAGCTGAACAGGTGGGCTTTTTTTAATTCTGTAATAACTGAAAACAAATTTATCTATTGTTAGCATGTATAAAATCATCATTACAATTGCAAAAGGAATTGTGAGTAATGCCGTTGGTAATACTCCTAAACTTATTCCTAGAGATTGAAAATAAAAAGTAAGCAATACTGCAAACATTGTTCCAAAAGACATCATGTCTCCAGTGGCAAAGTTTGCAAATCTTAAAACTCCATAAATTAATGTAACAAAAATAGCTCCCAGGGCTAATTGTGAACCATAAGTTAATGCCGGTATGATTGTATAATTTAATAACAAAATTAATGCGTTTAAGAAATCCATGCTATGCTCCTAAGAATGATCTTCTTACTTCAGGATCTCTAAGCAATTCACTTCCAGATCCCTCAAATTTATTTTGTCCAGTTACCAGTACATAGCCTCGGTCGGATATGCTTAATGCTTGTTTTGCATTTTGTTCTACCATTATAATAGCTACATTAGTTTCCTTTACTTTAATAATATGTTGAAAAAGTTCATCCATTACTATTGGGGAAACACCTGCTGTAGGTTCATCTAACATTAAAACAGATGGTTTAATCATTAATGCTCTACCAAGGGCAACTTGTTGTCTTTGCCCTCCAGATAGCTCACCAACAATTTGAGATTTTTTTTCTTTTAAAACAGGAAATAATTCATAAATTTCATCAATAACTTTATCTAATTCATCATCTCTTAAAAATGCACCTATTTCTAAATTTTCTCTAACTGTTAAACCCGCAAAAACATTTTTAGTTTGTGGAACAAATGATATTCCATGTTTAACTCTGTCTTGAGGAGAAAGACCAGAGATGTTTTTTCCATCTATTAGTATTGATCCAGATTTTAAATTTAATAGACCCAACATAGCTTTCATTGCAGTAGATTTTCCCGCACCATTGGGACCTAAAATAGCAACGATCTCTCCTCTATTAACATTGATAGAGCAAGAATTTATAATATCTGGACCATTGCCATATCCAGCTGTCATTTTATTTCCCTCAAAAAATGCCATCAATTATCTACTCCATCATTTTTATTTGCCCGACCTAAATAACTTTCTATAACTTTTTCATTTTTTTTAACTTCTTCAGAAGTTCCTTCAAATAATACAGATCCTTCTGACATTACAATTACTGGATTACACATTCTGCTTATAAAATCCATATCATGTTCAATCATACAAAAAGTATATCCTTTTTCTTTATTTAATCTTAAGATTGCAGTTCCTAGATCCTTTAACAAAGTTCTGTTTACCCCCGCCCCCACTTCATCTAATAAAACTAACTTTGCATCAACCATCATGGTTCTTCCAAGTTCTAAAAGTTTCTTTTGACCACCTGATAAATTTCCAGCAAGTTCATTTGCAAGATGTTTAAGATTTAAAAAATCAATTACTCCATATGCTTTATCTCTGATTTTATCCTCTTCTTTTTTTATTAGCTTCGGATTTAAAAGTGCTGTCATGAGGTTTTCACCTGATTGATTTCCTGGGACCATCATTAAATTTTCTAAAACTGTCAGGTTTGTAAATTCATGAGCAATTTGAAATGTTCTTAAAATGCCTTTAGAAAATAATTCATATGAAGGCATAGAAGTTATATCCTCATTATTAAATAAAACTTTTCCTTTATTTGGCTTCAAGTTCCCAGCAATTAAATTAAATAATGTTGTTTTGCCAGAACCATTTGGACCTATTATGCCAGTGATAGTTCCTTTTTTAATTTTTAATGAACAGTCTGCTACAGCTGCAAGACCTCCAAAATATTTTGAAAGATTATCTATTTGCAGGATATTTGAATCTGACTGCATAGAAAATTATACTTTGTTTAATCTTTTAAGAATACTGTTTAATGTTTTATCAATAGATCTATAAAATCCAACTCTCTTAAATTCTTTAACCCCCTGTTCATTTAAACCACCAGGCGTTTGTGACTCTTTAACTAAATACTTTAGATCTTTTTTTGATTTAACAACTGCATCTTCTGATAATGCAACAAATAGTGATGTTATATATTTTTGAGCATCATCCTTTTTAATTCCTCGTTTGACAAGCCAGTTAGACATATGATTTAACATTTCATAAAATGGTGCCATCATCCCAGAGGTCGACCAAAAGTTTAAAGAAGAGTTTTCCTTTTTAATTTCAACAGTTGTACCAAGTTGATTAAAAAAATTTTTAACTTTCTTATTTGGTGGAAATATTGGAACTGGCCCTTTTCTTAATGAAATAGGCGGTAAAGGTATAGCTCTTACTATGCTAGCTTTAACTTTAACAATTTTTTTAAGTTGTTTCATTTTTATTGTTGAAATGAAACTAATTATTGTTTGATTAGATTTAAAATGATATTTATGCAAAATTTTTTCACCTACTTTTGGAGTAACTGCTAAAAAAACCCAGTTAGATTTATTTATTATTTCTTGATTATTTTTAATTATAGTAATTTTTTTACTTTTAGATTTTAAACCTTTAGATATTTTTTTATTCCGTTCAGACAAATAAATTTTATTTACTTTTAATTTCGCACTGAGTATTCCAGTTACAACTGCTTTGGTAATTTGTCCGGTTCCAATAAATCCAATTTTCATAATAAATTTCTTAATTATTATCACTAAATTTGATTAAGAGACTCATCAAAAACTAATATTGTTGGGTAATTGCAATTATTATAGCGATTATTATTAATACACACGCTGAAATTGTGTTTATTACTCTTGGATTTGCTTTAATCCAAATTATTAATTTATTAGCAAGTATAGCGTAACCAATTAAAGATAAAAAATCTAATACAATATAAGTTGTAATTAATATTAAAAATTGTGCGATGTAGTTTGCATTAAAGTCAATAAACTGAGGAAATATTAATGGAAAAAACATCCATGCTTTTGGACTTGTTCCCGCAACTAGAAAACCATCTTTAAAGAAAGAAATTATACTTTTTTCGTTTTTTACTGAGGAATTAATGTTTTTAGGTGCGCTATTATAAATATCATAAGCTAAATATAGTAAATAAAATATTCCTATCCACTTAAATGTATTTAAAAAATTTGGATTATCTAAAAAAAAAGATCCGATTACAAAAATTACTAAAGTACCTTGAACTAAATTTGCAGTTACATCTCCTAAAGCTGTCCAAATACAACTTTTAATACCATAGTTCATTGAGTATGAAATAATTACTACTCTTGGAGTTCCTGGAGTAATAAATAAAAACAAAATTATTTGTAAAAAAAGGAAGTATTCTAGGGGGAGCATTTTTTGGGATAGTCCTAAAAAAACCGGGAGCTAAAGATGGTTAGATAGGACTATCTAAACAATATAATATCAGAGCCTCAATTTTTTTCCATTGAAATTTTTTTTGAAAATCCTTGAATTTTGAAAAATCTATATGATCAATTTGGGTCATATTGTCATTGGTGGAAAAAAGTGAGAAAATGGTTATATATAAAATATGAAAAAAATAATTATGTACACAGGTCCGTTGTGTAATTTTTGTGATGCTGCAAAAAGATTATTTTCTAGAAATAATATAGAATATCAAGAAATAGATATTTCATCAAAAGCTGGTCTTATGGATGAAATGATAAAAAAATCAAATGGAAGAAGAACTATACCTCAAATATTTTTTGATGATCATCATGTAGGGGGCTATCAAGAATTAAGGGCTCTAGAAAAAGAAGAAAAATTAGAAGGTCTGTTAAAATAAATTATTCAATAGTAATTGTTACATCAGGTGCAGAACCATATAAACCCTGGTCAGCAGCAGCAGTTCCAGTTTTGCATGCTCCACTTGTTCCTATATAGCCCAATGCATTAGCAGTTCCAAATGCAACTTTCATTGTTGGCATTACTCCTGGTGTTGCTGTAAATGAAGATGATAAAGCTCCTCTCCACTCTAAATATTCATCTGTAGCATTAACAACCCCTACACTCTGTGAGGTTCCTGTTCCATCCCCAGCGCTAACACTATTAATTTCATTTCCCATATCGCTTCCAACCATTGCCATATATAAAGTTATTGTATTAATAGCTCCTGACACTTCACCTGCTACATTTTTTGCAATGTTTCCATTATTACTTGTTGTTCTGCATGTGTTAGAGCCATCACTTACTGTACCAGCAATAGTAATTTGTCTTTTCAATGTAACTTGCATGTGAGTGTATACTGTTCCAAATTTTACTGTACCTAGGTCTCCGTATGAAGCTGCAGCTGCTCCAGCGGTAGTATTTGCAATATCAATTGTTCCCGAGTCTCCTGATCCAAGTACAACAGGATTTACGCAATTTGAAACTGTACTTCCTGTCTCGCATAACTCAGCATATGTCATTGTAATTCCATATTCAGTTGCTTCACCCGTGAATTGAACTGCTTGTAAAGAAGTATTCCAAAAGAAAAAGAATAAGATTGATAAAAATATTTTTTTCATAATTATTTACTCGTTATTATTACTGAGCCTTGTATCTCAACTACAAGATCATTGTTTCTTCTTACTTTTTCTTTTAATTTTTCTTCCATATTTTCTTTTACAAATTGTTCTTCGGAGATAAATCCGTCAGCCAATGTTGGTTTCGTTTCTTTTGGAGGATATAAAAATGAAAGCTTAACCCACTGTTCATCGTCTATACTGGCATTGCTTGACTCATCATAATTATAATCTAATTGCAAAGAAGGGTTCAGCATCATTTCCAATGAATATACATTTCCTTTTGTGTCTCTTGTTGCTTTTTCATTTTCCCAATAATATCCTTGCAAATTAAAAGTTGCCCATGGCATATGTGGCACTTGAGAGCTAAGATTATACTCTCTACCACTTAAGACTTGTTCTTTATTGCTATTTGGAAATTTTTGATTTGATATTTTAAAATACTCATTAAATGTAAAATCCAAAATTGATTTTTTTGCTTCAAGACCAATACTTCCTCTTCTGTGACCCTCAAGAAAATCGGTATCAAAAAATGAATTAATACCTAGCATTGTCGATTTATCATCAGTTAAAAATCTATAACCCAATCCAATATTTCCAATAAATCGATTGTTGCTATCTACTTCTCCATTATGAAGACTAAATTGAGTAAAATAATTTGAGTTAGTTTGCGCTAAAATATCTCTAACAGCTAAAATTTCAAAATCTGGATTTCCCTCATCTCTAAGCTCAATTGATGCTTCGGTATGGCCTTCTCCAGGGATCCATCCTGCAACTTTCTCTGAAATTTTTCCTGATAAATTATCTATTACGATTTGTTCAACCGCAAGAGCATTAAAGCTCCAATTCATTAAAGGTATAAAAAATATGAGTAAAAATTTTTTCACTCAAAACAATAAAAAAATTTATGCTTTTTTGCAAGTAGTATTATTAAGTTAATTTATTTTATTTTTTTAATTAATTCAGTATTTTTAATATTAATTGCCATACAGGTAATATCATCTCTTAATTTTTCAGCTCCCCAATTGAGTTCTTTTTCAATAGACTCTACAATAGTTTTGGGAGTGATTTCAGAAATATTATTTATAATTTTTTGAACTCCCTCGGCACCTAATTCTTTACCATCTTTTAAGTACCCCTCGGTTACGCCATCAGTATAAACTATAAATGTTTTATCTTTAATATTTATTGAGCTTGATTTTATCATTGACTCAGTAAAATATTTTACAATTCCAATAGGAGGCATTTCTGATTTTATATATTCATAATTTTTATCTTGATCGAATGTTAGAATGCTTTCGTGACCTGCATTAATAAATATTAATTCTCCAGTTTTTATATTTAATTTGCCAAAAACAGCCGTTACAAACATTCCTTTAAATTTAGCTTCTACAAGTTCATTGTTTACACCAAATACAACCTTTTCAATTGGGAATTTTAGATTGGTAAGCGTTCTAAAAATTGAAGAAGCTTTAGCCATATACATTCCTGCTTTAACACCTTTTCCCGAAACATCGGCCAAGGTAAAGAAATATTCCTCAGGTGTGGCTCTTACTACATCAAAATAATCTCCTGACACATCTCTTGCAGGGACATTTTTAGCGTAAATAAAATTTTCAAATTTTGAAATATCTGGAAATAGACTTTTTTGAACTCCTGCTGCCAGTTCTCTTTCTTTTAATAATTTTGCCTCTTTTTGAAGATTTGAAAGTGCTATTTTATTTTCTTCAATAAATCTAAAATAAAGTCCAGTTAAGAAAGTTAATGTAAGCATAAATATTGGGTAACTAATATCAACAAGCTCTGACCTTAGTAAAAAAACACTAAAACCGATTATTACAACTGTAACTATGCTACCAAAAAATACTGATAAGCTATATTTTGGTTTCATCTTTTGAGATAGAAAAAAAGTTATAAATGCTACAAGAATTGAAAATAAAAGTTCAAATATATATGTGTTGGGATTACGAATAAGATAAGACTGATCTAAAATATTTTCTATTACATTTGCATGAACTTCAACTCCTGGGATTGTCACTCCTAAAGGATTTTTCACTAAATCGAATAACCCCTGTGCGGAAGCGCCGATCAAAACATATTTATCTTTAAATCTTGCTTCATCAAATTTTCCATCAAAAACTGAACTTGCTGAAATATACTGACTCTTTAATGAGTTTTTATATCTAATCCAAATAATTCCGTTAGGATCTGAGTTAATTTTATACGGTCTAGAACTTATTCTATCAATACCGATCTCATTCATTTCTAAATAAAGATTTTTTTGATTTGATCCTATACGAACCATTTCAAGTCCCATGGTTGGATACAATTTATTTTGTAAACGAACAACTAATGGTAAAGATCTAATTATACCATCGGTTTGGTCTAGAAAAGAAATTGAACCTAAACCTTTTGCACTTTTTTCTAATTTTTCAAGTGAACCTATTGAATATGGATATGCATATGTAAAATTTTTTGGGTCACCTCCCTTAGATAGAAATCTTGCTTTTGGAGATCTGTCGTGAGTTGAATGTGAAGGAACACTGCTACCAAGAACTGCAATAACTGACTTTGATTTTTCTAATTGTTCTCTAAAAATTTCATCATGTCCTTTAATATTTTGAAGATCGCTTATATCTGTTGGAATTAAATTGTATGCTTTAATTATCTCCTCTGGAGATTGCTTATCTTTTTCACTAAAAAATACATCGAAACCAATTGCTTTAGGATTTGAGGCATGAACATTTTCAATAATCTTTGCAAAAACTGATCTACTCCACGGAAATTGACCAAACTTTCCTAAACTTTTTTCGTCAATATCTATAATAATTACATCAGTTTCTCGTTTTTCTAGTGGAAAAACTTTTTGATATAGATCAAAGCTTAAGTAAGAAATTGATTTAATAAAACTTGGATTAACAATTTTTAAAGCTATTAAAAAAATCAATAGAATAAAAAAAATTAAATAGTTATTATATTTTAATAATATAGAACGCACACAATGAATTTAACCGGAATATAATTAAAGTAAATAAAACTTGATTAAGTTTTTAAAGGTTATTTCTTATTAACTCTTTTCTTTCTAGCTTTTTTCTTCTTCTTTACAACTTTTCTCTTAACTACTTTTTTTCTTTTCTTCTTTTTAACTACCTTTTTTTTCTTTTTAGGCTTTTTCTTCTTAACTACCTTTTTCTTTTTAGGCTTTTTCTTTTTAACTACTTTTTTCTTTTTCTTCTTAACTACTTTTTTCTTTACTTTCTTTTTCTTCTTAACTACTTTTTTCTTTTTAGCTGCTTTTTTCTTAACAGCCTTTTTCTTTTTAGCTGCTTTTTTCTTCACAGCTTTTTTCTTTTTAGCTTTTTTCTTTGTAGCTTTTTCTTTTTTCTTTTTAGTAGCTTTTTTCTTTACTGCTTTTTTCTTTTTATCTTTTTTCTTTTTAGCTTTCTCTTTTTTCTTTTTTCCTTTTTTCTTTTTAGCTTTTTCTTTTTTCTTTTTATTTTTTTTCTTATTTACTTTTTTCTTTTTCTTTTTCTTTTTATCAGCTTTTTCTTTTTTAGGTTCTTTTGGCTCTGTTACTTTTGGTTCTACAATTTTAGGCTGCTCAACATCAGGAGTTTCTGGCTCTGCAATCTCAGGCTCAGTTGCTACTTCTTCTATTTCGGCTCCTTCTTCAATTATACTTTCATCAATCGTCTCTAAATCTGAAACGTCCTCGCCTCTTTCTTTTAGTAAAACAATTCTTTTTTCTTTATCTACTTTTATATTTTCTTTAATTAAAGTTTTAATTTCTTCTTTATCTAAACCAGCTTCTTTAAGTTCTTTTCTAATTTTTTTTCTAATTGCTTTTTTCTCTTCCTTTGTAGCGCCATCAAGTTTAGCCACTCTCAGTGCTTTCATTCTTTTTTTAAATTTTTTAAGCTGACCTTGTGAAATTTGTTTTGCTTTACCCGGTTTTTTACCAGATGTCATACTTGCAAAAGTATAAGGATTGTTCAGCATTGTATTTCCAAATTTGTTACCAACAAGAACTGCTCCTGGTCTTAAACCTAGTGTATTATTTTTTCCAGGTCCTATTAATAATGTATCTGTTTTTTTGTTTTTTCTAGAAACAATCGTTTGAAATTCTGTACCTCTTGAACCTAAAGTTCCTTCGGGAACTTTAACCGTTAAACTTTCTGGATTTTTTTTGCTTATTAGACCAGATATAACTTTTAGACTTCCTTCTTTAACTGTAGCAACTATCTTTCCATCATTTGTTGCTGGATCATATATAAAAGTGTCCATTAAAACTTCGGAATCCGCGCCAATAGTAAATGTAGATTGGTCTAATAATAATAGTTGTGTTCCTGATCCTGTACCAGCGTAAATAGTTTCATTTAGATAAATTTTATCACCAGCTTTAAGTGTTCTATTTTCTGTTTTAACAGTTCCAGATACTGCCCCAACAATCCCAACTAATTGTTTTTCAATACTTAATTCTTGTGCTTGAGAAGTATTGATCAACAGGAATATTCCTGTAATTAGTGATAAAATTCTCTTCATAACAAAATTTATATATAAATTATCAAATCTTTAAAGTCCAATTTTAACCAAAATGGGCGTTTTTTAGACAATTTTTTTTTTAATTCCATAAAATTTTAACATTTTCTATTATTTGTTTAGTTGAAATGCTTTTGAAAAACTAAATGAGTAAGAATCAGCAATATAATCATAGTTCATTATATTAGCTTCAGAAATAACTTTCTCATAAGCTAAGTTTAAAAATAGATTTTTATTAGGATCTAAAAAAGGAATAAAATCACCAAGCGCTTTAGTAACCATAATATCCATAGTATTTGTTACATCAGATCTTATAATATTTGAAATTACACTTGTGTCTTGGTGTATGTAATCATTAAAACTTAAAGCATCACCAACTGAAATATAAGCCCAAGGAAAAGCTAAATTTAATCTTAAACTAAACTCATAAGTGTGAAAATCGTTTGAGCCAACTTTTGCTTCGGAAATACTGTACCCTAAACCCGTTGATGTTGAAATTATTTCATTTAATGCAAAATCATGTCCCAAAGAAACGTTGTGACCAATTGCATTGGTCTCATCTGCAGTTGTGTCATTTAGATTACGATTATTTTTAGACTCTGAGTAAGCATAACCATAACTAAAAGAATTACGATCACCTACAGGAAAGAAACCTCCAATTCCAGCTCCTGTAGCAAAATTGTCAGCATCATCTTGGTTATCAGTTTTACTTAATGATAAGTATGGGCTGAGACTTTGATTGCCTATTGTTGTATCAAAAGCAAATGTTAAGCTATAACTGTCAAAATCATCTGATGTATCAGTTACTTGTCTTGAATCTGAAAAGCCTGCATTAATCATGAATGAAGATCCTTCCCCAACAGATCTAAGTGCAGTTAAGCCAACGTTACTACTATAAGTTCTATCATGCATAGCTGAATTGAAAGGAACGATAGCATCAGAGCTTACTTGCAATCTATTTTTAGAAACACTCCCAACATTATTATTTTGTATGAAACCACCACCAAGATCTGCATAAAAATTCCAAAGCTTAGGTGCTTTTCTTTCTTTCATTTGTTCTTCAATTTCATTTACTGTTTCTAAGTCTTCTGGGGTTAAATCCTCACTATTTTTAATTTCTTCAATTACAGTTAATGCTTTATCTGGTGAGTCAGCCTGTACTAAAACTGAAAGTAAATATAATTTTATTTCAACGTTATCTGGATAAAGCATATTTAATCTTTCAAGTGTTGCTATTGTTTGTTTAAAATTTCCGGCTTTTCCTTGTTGTCTTGCATATTTTAAATTTAAATCAATATCATTTGGGTTTTGTAAAATTTGTATATAAGTAATATTTTTATCATTTGAGCCCGGGATAATTTTTTCTTCACCGTCAACTATGATAGTTTTTGTACTGGTATCGGCTTGAGTTAATTTTAATGTAGATGCAACTTTAATTGTTTCTTCAACTTTTGGAACGTCAACAATTTCTTCACTAACTATTTTTGGCTTAACTTTTTTAATCTCTTTTTCAACTAGTTTTGAAACAACTAATTCATTGTCTATAGTAAAATTTTCTTCAATTAAAAAATCGTAATTTTTTGAATTTTCATCGACAATTAAATTTTTATTTATAAATTTTTCTTCAAAAATATCCGAATTTAAGTTTGGTAATTCAAAAGGTAAATTGCTAAAGTTTTCACTTTTAGCTCCAGCAGGAACTGTTCGTACTGTTTCTGAAAATAAAGATAATAATCCAATAGCGAATAAAACAGGGAGAATTGATTGTTTTTTAGACTTATTTTTTAAAAGATAGTTTATTTTTCTTTTTCCTTTTTTTCTTACTTTTTTCATAAAATAAAACCATCAAATTTAAATTTTAAAAATCGTCTCCCCAAGTACCATTTTGGTCTAATGTTAATTTACTTTCACCATCTGTTGCTTTAATGAGATAGCCTCCTGAGCCGCTCTCTATACACATATCCCAGCCAGTTTCTGGTGTAATTATTTGTCCGCCAGAAAATAATTCACTATTAATCTCTGTAGAAGTGGCACCCTCTCCATTGTTTTCGTCTATAGTGCAAGCTGCACCTCCATCAAGAGTAAAAAAATATTCTCCGAAGCTTGATAGATAATCTGATTGTCCTAAAGATATTTGTTGCATCATATTTTTTGCACTAGTTTGTTTGGTTCCATCCACATAACCATTGTAAGCAATAAGTCCAACAGATGAAAGAACTCCGATAATTGCAATAACTACTAAAAGCTCGATCAAACTAAAACCCGAGCTTCTAGTAATCATAAATTTTAAATTGCTCTTAAGATCCGATAACTACTCTATAGAAACGTTGTTCGTCATCATTTTATCTGAAGCACAATCTTCTTCAAAACAAGTTGTAACTTTTATCGAACTACCTGTTTGTACGATAGCTACTTGACCTTGTTCTGGAGTACCAGAAGTTATTATTGCATCTTTATCAGAGTCGAATGAGTTTTTAAAATCTGACAATGCACTTTGAGCTGCCTCAGCCGTGTTTGGAGCAGTTTTTCTTGTACTACAATCAAGATCACCACCCATTGCATCTGCGTCAGGATCAATTGAACATTTTGCAGTTTCTGCTGCAATATATTTTACTGCTGATGCGTGATTTGATTTTGTTGCACTTTTATTTGCACCTTCAATGTAACCTTGGTAAGCAACTGTACCTACAGCGGCAAGAATACCAATAATTGCTACCACAACTAATAATTCTATAAGAGTAAATCCTTTATTATTTTTCATTTTTATCCCTTTTTAATATTTTTTTTTAAGTAATACTCTATTTAATATAAAATAATATGTTAAGTAAACACTAAAAAACTTACTAATATTCTTTAATATGATGAAGTATTGCCCATATTGGGTCTTAATTATTGATTTTAATAATAAATTTATGTGTTATCTATAAAGTCCAATGTCATACAAGGTTACAGAAGAAGGCAATATAAGTACGGTTTTTCTTAATGGAGAAATCGATATGGATGTTACTGAAAAAGCAAAAGAAGTAATATTACCTATAGTAGAGTCAGGAAAAGAAGTTCATTTGAATTTAAAAGATGTGTCGTATATGGACTCATCAGGAATATCAGTCTTAATTGAGAGTCATCAAAAAGCCCTAGAAAAAAATACTAAAGTGGTTGTTAAAGAAGTAAGTAAGTCTGTTTTAAAAGTAATTATGATGGCTAAACTTGAACAGATTTTAAACCTTGAATAATGAATTTATCAGAGTCAAAAGATTTTGCTGTAAGTACTGCAAGCTTAAAAGATGTAAGGGTCTTTTGTAGAGAAATTTTTGAAAAAATAAATTTACCTCAAGAACAAAAAGATGAATTAGTTTTAGCTATAGCCGAAGCGGCACAAAATATAGTTAAACACGGCTATAAAGGAGTTGAAGAAACTACCGATAGAATGGAAATTAAAATTTCCTTAAAAGAAAATAATCTTGAAATAGGTTTTTTTGATAAAGGTAAAGCTGTTGTTCCTGAAAATGTAAAACATAGAAAACTGGATGATATCAAACCTGGTGGCTTAGGAACTTTTTTTATAAAGCAAATAATGGATAACGCTGTATTCAAAAAAGATCAAGAGGGATGGGTAAACCATCTTGTGTTAACCAAAAAGATTTAACCGATAATTGCACCAACGTTAAAGATTGGTGAGTACATTGCTATCATTAATCCACCTATCATCACTCCCATAAAAACAATCATGATTGGTTCAATTAAGCTAGACATATTTTCTACAGAGTTATCAAATTCCTCCTCATAATACATAGCAACAGATCCAAACATTTCATCTAATTGTCCAGTTTGTTCACCAACAGAAATCAATTGGCTAAATGTAGGAGGAAACAAAGGTTCTTTCAAAAAAAGTTTTGTTAAAGTATCACCAGAAAAAACTCCTTTCTTTACATTCTCAAGAGCTTCTGTAACTACAACGTTGTTACTTACTGATTTTGCAATTTCTAAACTTTCTAATAAATTAACTCCAGCTGCACTAAGATTTCCTAAAATTAGTGAAATTCTTGCAAGAAGTGATTTTAAAATCATGTCTCCAAATACTGGTAACTTTAAAACTTGATTATGCCATTTATATCTTACAAGTGCGTTTTTAGTTGTTAAATATCTAAAAATAAAAAAGCCACCGATACCCCCAAATAATAATACCATTCCTCCTGTACCTCTTAAAAAATCACTCATAGACATAATCGTTGCTGTAGCTTTTGGAAGCTCGATACCCATTCCATCATACATTTTAGCAAAAACTGGAACTACCTTAACTAACATGAAAGCACTTACTGTAATCGCAACTGTAAACATTATAGATGGGTACATTAAAGCACCTTTAATTTTTTTTTTGATTTTTTCCTTTTTTTCTAATGACTCAACAATCTTTAATAAGAAAACGTCTAACTTACCACTGGCCTCTCCCGCTTTTATAAGGTTACAATAAACATTATCAAAATATTGTGGATACTTTTCAAAACATTTTGATAACGTAACACCACCCTCTAAGCTTTTTCTTATATCTTCAATAATTTCTTTAATACCGGGGTTCTCAAGCTGATCTCTCAACATGCCTAAAACCTCAAGTATAGGTAAACCAGCTTTTACCATCGTTGCAAATTGTTTTGAAAAAATAAGTATGTCCTCTGTTTTAGCTTTTTTTTTACCTCCAAAAAGTGAAAAGCTAGATTTTTTTTTACCTTTATCTTTTGCTTCAGCCTTTTTTTTCTTACTTTTTGCTAAGTTTGTAATTATTACTTTTTGCTCTTTTAACTTATGGGATGCTTCATCTTGATTAAGAGCTTCAATTTCACCCTCAACATATTTACCTTCAGCAATACCTTTGTATGTATATAATTCCATTATTAATCAACTATGAGGATAAAACTCGCTCAAACTCTCTAAAATTAAGATCACCATTTGCGATCATTCTTCTTCCCATATCTTGCATAGTTTGAAAACCCTCCTTTACTGCAATTTCTTTTAATTCAGGAGTGGTAGCTTGTCTAAGTATAGCTTCTTTAATTGGTTTGGTAACTACTAAAATTTCATAAATACCTTGACGTCCTTTGTAACCAGAGTCTTTACATTTTGGACAGCCTTTTCCCTTAATTGCTTTTACTCTTGATGCTTTTTCTGGAGTAAAACCTAAGTCAGTTAAAACTTTTGGATTAACGTCTTCGTCTGGTACTCTGCAATCTTTACAGTTCCTTCGTGCAAGTCTTTGCGCTAGGACCATTTGGGTTGCAGCACTTATTAAGTAATCTGGTGTTCCCATGTTTTGTAATCTGGTAATTGTACTTGGTGCATCATTAGTGTGCAGTGTGCTAAATACTAAATGTCCAGTAAGTGCAGCTTTTAGTCCAATATCAACTGTTTCCTTATCCCTCATCTCACCTACTAATATTATTTCTGGATCTTGACGAAGAAATGATCTCAGCGCGGCAGAAAAAGTTAGTCCTATATCATCTTTAATTTGAACTTGTCCTACTCCATCTAGTTCGTACTCTACAGGATCTTCTGCTGTTAAAATATTTAAATGTGGTTTGCTTACTTCTTTAAGAATACTATACAAAGTTGTTGACTTTCCTGAACCTGTTGGTCCTGTAACAAGTACTAAGCCTTGCGTACTATGAATTGCTTTTCTTAAGTTTTTTAAATCAGCATCTTCAAAATTTAATTGTTCTAAAGTTATGTCTCCTGCATCTTTGTTTAAAACCCGCATTACAATTCTTTCATTGCTAGCAGTTGGCAAAATAGACAATCGTAAATCAACAACTTTACCATCTATTTTAAAATTAATTGCACCATCTTGTGGCAATCTTCTTTCAGCGATATCTAACTTACCCATAATTTTAAAACGAGTAACTACTGCGCCATAATTATCATGAAGGAATTTTCTGTACTGTTCTTGCTCTTGCAACATACCATCTTGACGATAACGAACTCTTGAAGAAAATCTATATGGTTCGATATGGATATCACTCACTCCTGATTTGATTGCATCAGCAACAACGGCTGTACTAAATTTTATAACTTCTGACTCATTTTCTAGCGCTTCTATATCTTCTTCGGGTGGTTTTTCTAAAACTTCTCCTGCATCTCCTAAATCAGAGTCAAAAGTTTTTGTTTTTTCTTTACTAACATTTTCTTTTCTAATTGACTGTGCAGTTACATCGCCTGACTCACTTAATAGCTTATCTATGAAATTAGAAATTTGTGTAACCTTTGCAGCATGTAATTCTATATTTTTTTTTGTAATTGCTTTAAGATTTCTCATTAAACCAAGTTTTGAACTATCTGAAATTGCTATATGTAAATTTTTTCCCTCGACTTTAAACGGAGCAACAAAATTCATTTTAATATAATTCGATGGTAGAACTGCTTTTATCTCATCAGTAATTTCACTTTTTGTAAGATCAACAACTTCTAAATTTTGTTCCTTAACTAAAACATCTAAAATTTTATTTTCATCTGTTAGTTTTAATTCAAATACTGCATCAATCTGTGATGAATTTTTTTCAGTACTTACCTTCTTTATATTTGCTAAATCTTTTCCTGAAATAATGTCATGGTCAATTAAGACATTAATTAAATTTATTTCACTTTCTCTACTTATTTTGAGCATTATAAAATCCTTGGAGCGATAAACACTAAAAGTTCATTCATTCTATCGCTTTTCGTTGTTCCTTTAAACATTTTTCCTATAATAGGAATTTTACTTACTCCAGGGACTTGTTCTGCTGCGTTTGAGATGTCATTTTTCTTAATTCCACCGATTACAACGATATCTCCATCAGCTATCAAGAGTTTTGTCGCGATTTCCATTTTGTTAATACCTACTGCCGCTGGGTCTGTCCTATCTGGGGTATCATTATTAACCTGAACCTCTAAAAGTACGTTACCATCACCAATTATACTCGGAGTTACAGTTAATTTTAAAGCAGCATCCTTAAATGTAGGTGCTGTATTATCTGTACCTGCAACAGGTATCTGAACACCTTGAGTGATAGACGCAACCTGATTATCTAATGTAAATAATTTAGGATTAGAAATAGTTTTTCCTAAACCTTCTTTTTCTAAAGCTTCTATTTGAAGTTTTAAAACAGCTGAACCTGTTTTTTTAAGAACTCCTATACCGCTTGTCGCACCAATTGCATTGAAATTATATATACCGTCAGAACCAGCACTTCCTGCAGCACTAATACCAGCTGTACCTGAAGAAATTTCTGCACCTGATCCGGATGCTGCTCCAACAGTTGTTCCTCCAACTGTACCGCCAATTCTATCTGACTTTCTTGTATAAGCTCCACCAAGTTTATTTCCTAATGCTCTTTCAAAAGTAGAAGTTGCCTCAACAATAAAAGCTTCGATTAATACTTGTTTAGTTCTAACATCAATTTCTCTTATAACTTTATCAACTACATCCAAGTCTTTTTCTTTTCCTCTTACAATAATAGATCTTGTAGTTTTTTCTTCTGTTACCTGTATTGGTGAATAAGTTGCACTCTCTCCAACTGATGTAAATAATTCTGATATTGTAGCTTTAGCCTCAGCAGGCGTTATATAATAAAGTCTAAATATTTCTGAAACGATTGGTTCTACTGAATTTTCTAATTCAACTTTTTTTCTAACTGCTGAAGCTCTTGCAGATTTATAACTTTCTTGTGAGGTTAATGTAGCTGGGGAATGAACTCTTATAATATTACTAGCAACATCAATATCAGCTGCAAAATTTTTCATATCTAATAAAGCATTAAAAGCTTTGTCCCAAGGCACATTTGATAGTTCTGCCGAAATTGCACCAGCAACATCATCACCTACTAAGATGTTAACATCTCCTATTTTTGCCATTAAACCCATGGCCTCTTTGTAATCTAGATTTTGAAATTTGAATGATACGTCTTGTTTGAGCAGCATATATTCATCTGGAATTAGTAAATAATTTTTTTCTTTAACAGATGAAATTTGTTTTCTTTTTTCTAACACTTTAATATCACCTTCAACTGGTGTTGGTCCCATTTTTGCACTTTTTTCAACTTCTATTTTTCCTAATTTTTTTACATCTTCTTTAATTAATGGTGTATCGTGTTTAAAGCCTTTATTCTTTTTGATCTTAGACATTTGTTGTGCACATCCGCTCAAAACAAAAGATAAGAATATTAAAGAAATTATTATTTGAAATGACTTAAAATTCATTAAAATGGCTCCGAGGTTTCTTTGATTTGATTTTTAAAATTAATAACTAAAAACGAATTATCCCCTTTTTCAAAAATTGCTTGCTCAGTTTTAAGTGCAACTAATTTTATACCTGGGCTAAGTTCTTCATTCATCTGCAATGTAACTATTTCTCCAGTTGGGTTAATTAAAGATACATAGCTCTCATATTCACCATTCATTATTCCAACAAGTTTAAAATTATATAAACTCATTTGTGCTCTCTCTTCATCGTTGTTGGTAATTACAGATACAGTGCTTGCTCCTCCCAAAGATGCATCTCCAACAAATGGATCGTTTAATGGAAGAGGCTCCTCTTTGCCAATCTCCGAACTAATGTTTAATTGTTGATCTGCTTGTTTCTTTTTAACTTTTTGATTAATTTCTTTTGCTTTATCAATTATATTTTGTTCAGTATCATGATTTTCAGCATGTAAATTGAAAATGCTAAATGAAGCTACAAAGCTTAATATTAATAATTTTTTAAAACTCATCAGCCAATCCTACTATAGTTAATACTCCATTAACTTTTATCGCACCGGTTGTATCTCCTTTTACCACTTTTATTGATTCCTTGTCAAAATTAAGCATCTTTTTAGACATAGAAAGCGATCTTTTAAACTTAATGTAGCCCAAGAAATTACCAGTAATCTCAAAATTAACGGGAATTGAGTAATATGCCATGTTTCCAGCTGATTTCTTTTTACTTTTCTTTTTCTTCTTTTTTTTCTTCTTCTTCTTCTTCTTCTTCTTTTTCTTCTTATCAGTTGTTTCTTCTAAAATATCAGATCTGTAGACAGCTTTTGGTGGTTTTTTCTCTATTTTTGAAATTACCAAGTCATTAATGCCCGCAAAGTAACTTAAGGTTTCGTATAATCCCTCAACTTC
>CACIOK010000002.1 GCA_902588255.1 uncultured Pelagibacteraceae bacterium | reverse complement strand
CGATAAATTAGTTTTATGAAAATAAAAATATTAATACCTATTTATAATGATTGGCGTTCACTCTTTGAGCTTTTAAAAAATATTGACCAACAAATCAGTGAAATAGATGATGAGGTATCCGTATTAATTGTTAATGATGGATCAAACGAGGAAAGAGAGAATGAAAGCTTTGAATTTATAAATATAAAATCAATTAAAATTTTGAATATGAGAGAAAATAAAGGACATGCTCGTTGTAATGCTGCCGGATTAAAATACATATTTGAAAAGGAAGATTTTGATTATATTATTCCAATGGATGGAGATGGGGAAGACAGACCTGAAGAAATAAATTTGTTAATAGAAAAATCTAAAGATTACCCAAAGGATATAATTACAGCAAATAGAATTAGAAGATCTGAGGGTTTATTATTTAAAATCTGTTATGAATCACATAAGCTATTAACTTTAATTTTTACAGGGCAAAGTATAAAGTTTGGGAATTTTACTTTACTACCAAAATCAATCGTTGAAAGAATGGTCAATGAAAAAGCTACTTGGAATAGCTTTTCAGGTTCATTATGCAAGGTATCAAAAAATAGAAAATCAATTTCTTCTATTCGTGGATTGAGATATTTTGGACCATCAAAAATGAGTTTTTCAAATTTAATTAAACATTCATTATCAATAATTTCTGTTTTTAAATTTACATGGTTAACAAGATCTGTAATATTTTTATTAATTTACTGTTATTTTATCTCGAATTTTATTTCTATAATTACTCTAATACCAGTAGTTGTAATTATAGTTTTGAATGGAATGATTTTTACACTTGCAGCAAGAGAAAATTTAGATGAGTATAAAAATTCGTTATCAAATATCTCTAATATTGATACCATAAAAGAATAAAAAAAATTTTATGTATTTTATTAATCCTTTTAGAGCATTAAGACCAACTAAAGAAAACGTATCTTCAGTTGCTGTGGCAAGTACAGACCACCTTGGAGAAGATGGAAAAAAAGAACATCTAAAAAAAAATCCTTGGAGTTACTTAAATGTTTTTGATGCTGGGGACGACTTAAAATCAAAAGAACAATTTAAGTTAATGAAGGAAAAATCTATTATAAAAAAAGAAAGTGATACAAGTTTTTATATTTATAAAATATCAGATCAAAACCATGAACAAGTAGGTGTCATTGGAACTGCTAAGCTTTCTGCGTATGACAATTTACATATTAGAGGTCATGAAGAGATTTTCTTAGAGCGTGCACAAAAAAGACTTAAACAAATGGATAACTTAAATGCACAAATAGGTCCTATTTATACAATATATCCCGATAACAAAGATTTAGATGAATTATTAAAAAGCGAAACATCATCTGATCCAATTTATTCTTTCAAGGCTATGGATAAATGTAAACATGAAATGTGGATATTAAATGAAGAACATAAAATTAAACAAATATGCGATTTATTTAATTCAATAAATCGTATCTACATTGCTGATGGACATCATAGAATGGAAGCTTTATCTAAATTATCAGAATTTAAAAAACATAAAAATCCTAAGCATACCGGTGAGGAGCTCTATAACTATTTTATGGTTGCAATATTTCCTCAAAGCCAGGTAAGACTACTTGATTATAATAGATTAATAAAAGACCTTTATGGTTATTCACCTAAAGATTTTATCAAAGAGGTCAAAAAAAAATTTAAAGTTGAAAAACAAAGTATTTCTTTTAAACCAAATAAACCCCAAACATTTGGAATGTATTTAGATAAGCAGTGGTATTCATTAGAATTAAAAGAACCCCCTGAGGAAAATTTATTTCATATAATTAATCTAGATATAAATTTATTGCATTATTATTTATTAGAACCGATTTTGGGAATTGGTGATCCAAGGTATGATAATAGAATAGATTTTCTTGCAGGTTTTCATGGTCTAAAAACAATCGAAAAAAAAGTTAATTCTAAACAAGCTGAGGTTGGCTTTGCTTTATTTGCGACACAAACACAAAATGTAATAAGTTTTGCAGATAAAAAACTAAATATGCCACCAAAATCTACTTGGTTTGACCCTAAACCTTTAGACGGACTAGTGGCCTATGAATTTGAATAATTTTTTAATTAAAAATTAATCTTTTTTATTTCTAAAATATATATATAAAAAAACAGTGACAAATTTTTAAAAAAATAATATATCTACAAAAAATAAATTTATGGAAAAACCAAATCTTAAGCCTCAAAATCCAAACTTTTCAAGCGGCCCATGCTCGAAACGCCCTGGTTGGACGATTGATGTTTTAAAAGGGTCGCCGATTGGAAGATCTCATAGACATAAAGTGTGCAAAGAAAGATTAAACGAAACAATTGTTAAATCAAAAAAAATTTTAGAGTTACCCGATGATTATCTCGTAGGCATTATGACAGGGTCTAATACTGGAGCTTTAGAGGCTGCAATGTGGTCGTTACTTGGGAATAGGGGTATAGATGTACTTGCTTGGGAAAATTTTGGAAAAGACTGGGTTATAGATATTATTGAACAATTTAAATTAAAAGATGTGAACAGTCATGTAACGGACTATGGAATATTACCTGATCTAACAAAAGTAAATTTCAAAAATGATGTTGTATTTACATGGAACGGTACAACAGCAGGTGTAAAAATTCCAAATGGTAATTGGATCCCAGATGATAGGGAAGGTTTAACAATTTGTGATGCTACATCAGGAATTTTTGCAATGGATATAGATTGTAAAAAACTTGATGTAATAACTTGGTCTTGGCAAAAAGTTCTAGGAGCAGAAGCAGCACATGGAATGATAGCTTTATCACCACGTGCAGTAGAAAGACTTGAAACTCATGTTCCACCGTGGCCAGTTCCAAAATTATTTAGATTGGCAAACAAAAAAAAATTAATAAAGGCTATTTTTGAGGGAGGAATAATTAATACACCATCAATGATTTGTGTTGAAGATGCTCTTGATTCTTTAAAATGGGTAGAGTCTGTAGGTGGTACAAAAGGTTTAATAAAGATTTCAAATGAAAATTTAAAAATTTGTGAAGATTGGATAGATAAAAGTGAAAATTTTAAGTTTATGTGTGAGGACAAGAATTTGAGATCTTCAACAAGTATTACAGTTTTAATTAAAGATGAGTGGTTCACAAAACATAATGAAGAAGGACAAAGAGAAGTTTTAAAAAAACTGTTTTCACTTTTAGAAAAAGAAGGAGTAGCCAATGATATTAATGGTTATCCTAAAGCACCACCAAGTATAAGAATTTGGGGTGGTTCCACTGTACAAAATAGCGATATGAAGGCGCTGCTCCCATGGATAGACTGGGCTTATCACTCAATTAAAAATAATGCCTAAAGTATTAATTTCGGACTCGATGAGCAATGTTGCTCAAAAAATATTTGAAAAAAACAATATATCTGTTGATGTTAAAACCGGTTTATCTGAAGATGATATTGTTAAAATTATTCCAGAGTACGATGGAATGGTTGTTAGGTCTGCAACAAAAGTAACTAAAAAAATTCTAGAAGCTGGAAAAAATCTTAAAGTTATAGGAAGAGCTGGTGCCGGTGTTGATAATATCGATGTTCCAACTGCCAAAGAAAAAAATATGATTGTTATGAATACACCAGGTGGAAACGCCAATGCAACTGCAGAGCATGCTTTTGCTATGATCATGTCAGTTTTAAGAAAAATTCCTTTTGCCAATGAAACAACTCATAAAGGTCAATGGGAGAAAAAAAATATTAAAGGTACAGAACTTTCAAAAAAAACTTTAGGAATAATTGGTTTTGGAAACGTTGGTTCAAGATTAAGTAATCTTGTTAAAGGTTTCGATATGAAAATATTAGTAAATTCTAAATCATTAGAATCTCGAAAAAATGACTTTCCTCATGTAGAAAATGTAAGCTTTGAAGATTTAATTAGTAAAAGTGATATTATCAGTTTTCACTGTAAAGCACCCAAAGACGGCAAACCCATGATAACCAAAGAACACTATAAAAAAATGAAACCAACTTCGTATATAATAAATGCTGCAAGAGGTAATATCGTTGATGAAAAAGATCTGAATGATGCTTTGAATGAAAATTTAATTGCAGGAGCCGCAGTAGATGTTTTTTCAAAAGAGCCAGCAAAAGAAAACATTTTATTTAATAATACAAAAGCTATTTTAACTCCTCATATAGCAGCATCTACAACAGAAGCATCAATAGTTGTAGCTGAAATGGTAGCTAATCAGTTATCTGATTTTCTTTTAAAAGGTATTAAAATCAATACTGTTTAATTAAGCTTTTATTGTTGGTAAACAATAAAAATCTGCCGTGTCTATCTTAGAGGAATGTTTTCTTCTCATATTCCATTTTTTATGAACGCCTGCACTTGCAAGACTTAAAGTTGATCTTCCATATCTATAATTAGTATTATCAATCGATTTCATTAAAGTATTTATTTTTTCATCTTGTATTGAAGAAAATAAATTTTTTCCATTTCTTGAATTAGATAAATGAGACAATAATACACCTGCTTTTTGATAACTATAACCAGTTTTAAAAATAGTTTCCAAACCAGATAATGCTGCTTTTACAATTTCGATACTATTATTAGTAGCAATTGGAAAGTCTATTGTTTTTGAATTTGAATAAAAACCATAACGACTTTGAAAAGGACTTGTTCTTATAAAAATAGTTATAGATTTTGCAACCAATGCTTCGGATCTAATTTTTTCCGAAGCATTTAATGAGTAACTTGCAACTGCTTCTTTCAACTCTTGAAAATCCTCTATTCTTTGACCAAACGAACGTGATACAACACAGCTTTTTCTTTTTGCACTTGTTTTTTCTAAACCTATACAAGAAATACCTTTAAGTTCCATTGCAGTTCTTGAGCTTAAAACATTAGAGCTTTTTTTAATCCATGTATTAGATTTATTTTTTAATTGTTTAGCATTGTAAATTCCATTTTTATGATAAAATTTTGTTAATTGTTTTCCCACTCCCCAAATATCATTTACTTCTACTTTTTCTAAAATTGGATCAATATTTTCTACTTCTATTAAACTCACAACACCTGATTGTTTTTTTTTAGCTATATGGTTTGCAACTTTACTCAAAGTTTTAGTTTTTGCGATACCTATACTAGTTGGAATACCTGTCCATTTTAAAACTATACTTCTAATTTCTTTTCCCACGCCTTCTATTTCGTTATCAGGAAAATTTGATAAATCGAGAAAAGCTTCGTCTATGGAATAAACTTCTATTTCAGAATTAAATCTTTTAAGGGTTCTCATTACTCTCCTAGATAAATCTCCGTACAAAGAATAATTTGATGAAAAAACTTGAACATTGTTTTTTATAATAATATTTTTTGCTTTAAAATAAGGTTCTCCCATTTTAATTCCCAAAGCTTTTGCTTCTGTTGATCTTGAAATAATACAGCCATCATTGTTTGACAAAACAACTACAGGTTTATTTCTCAACTTAGGATTGAACAGTCTTTCACATGAAACATAGAAAGAGTTGCAATCAACAAGAGCTATTTTTTTAGTATGTTGAGTGAATGACATATGTAACAACCCCCCAAATGAAAACATTTGAATCTTCGTTGATGATAATTTTATCTTCAATGTTATTTGATCCCGATGATAGAAAATTTTGATTTTTTGATTTAATAAAATTTTTAACAACTAATTCATCATGAACATTTGCAACTACGGTAGAAAAATTCTTAGGATCTAAGCTTCTGTCTACCACTAATAAATCACCATCATAAATACCAACATCGGTCATAGACTTTCCTTGAACTCTAATAACAAAAGTTGCTGGAACGTTTTTTATTAGATGGACGTTAAGATCAACATCTTCTTCTATATAATCTGTTGCAGGAGAAGGAAAACCAGCCCCAGCTTTATGCAGATAGAATGGTATAGTTAATTTCATGTTCTTGTTTTGTTCTTATTAATACTATAATTACCCACAATAGTCAAATAGGTTGTATTTTGAGTCTGTAAGTGAATCGAAAAGGAATCAAAACGTGAACATTAAAAGCTGTATTTTGATACATTGTGGATAACTTCAACTAAGGGTAGTCTGCAAAAATTATGAAGAAAAAATTAACATGTCATTGTGGAGGAGTGGAAGCGGTAGTTAATGTTCCTGAAAAAGGGTTTGAAAAGATTTTACGTTGCAACTGTTCTATCTGTAAAAAAAAAGGATACATTATAGGAGTTCTTGGATCAGATGATTTTAAGTTAGTTAAAGGAGAGGACCTTTTAACTCTGTATCAATTTTATACAAAAACTGCTCAACATTATTTTTGTAAACTTTGTGGTATACATACGCATAACAGACCCAGAATTAATCCAAAAATATATGGAATAAACATAGCTTGTGTTGAAGGTGTTAAACCATTCGAAATAGAAAATGTTCCAGTTAATGATGGAGAAAACCACCCTCTAGACCAAAAAAAATAATGAAAAAAATATTTTTAGTTTTTTTATTTATAGTTATAAATTTTAATTATGTGCATGCAATATCTTTATCAGAAGCGTTATTTGAAGCATATAAAAATAATCCTGAATTAAATGCTGAAAGAGAAAATTTAAATGTTTCTGAGGAAGACTTTAATATTTCAAAAAGTGAATTTTTACCAAGTTTAACTATCTCAGGTTCTAAAAGCAGCGAAGATACTAGCAAGAATACAGATAGATCAGGCGCAAATTCTGCAGTAACTGACGTAAACTCTAAAACTCAATCAGTATTAATTGAACAAAAATTATTCCAAGGATTTGCAGGTATAGCGGGCTACGAAAAAAATAAAATTGGCATAAATTTAGCGCAAGCAAAATACTTAAAAAAAGAACAAGATATTTTATTTAAAGCTGTAGAAGCTTATACAGGTCTTGCTTTTGCTAAGCAAAAACTAGAAATTAATTTAAGTAATGTAAATTTATCAGAAAGACAAGTCGAAACAGATCAATCAAGATTAGAAAGAGGACAGGTAACCTTAGCAGATGTTGCACAATCTGAGTCTTCTTTAGCAGAATCCCAAGCAAAATTAATTGAGTCAAAAAATGATGTGCTTACATCAAAATTAGAGTATGAAAAAATAATTGGGCCGTTAGAAAACTTAGATAACTTCAATAATAATTATGAATTTAACTTTGATGTTCCTTTATCCTTAAATCAAGCAATTGAAATTTCTAAAAATAATAATCCAGATTTAATTATATCCAAGCTAGAATACGAACAGTCAGAAAAAGATGTAACAATTGCAAAAGCTGATTTTTCGCCATCAGCAACTTTGTCTTTAGAGTCATCAAAAACAGATGATTTAAGTGCAACTGTTGATGAAAGGGATAAAGAAACTATTAAAGCAACTATATCTTGGCCTATTTTTAAAGGAGGCAAAAATTTTGCAGAGATAAATAGAAGCAAAAGTTTAAAAAATAGAAAAAAATTATTATTTGATTATGCTCATAAAACAAATGATACTGATGTTGCCAGCGCATGGGCAAGTTTACAGTCAGCCGAGAGCTTATTAAACTCGGTAAAATCTCAAGTTAAAGCAGCAGAACTTGCAAATGAAGGAATAAGCGCTGAATATGAGTCTGGACTTGGAAGATCAACACTTGATTTAATTCAATCCAATACGATACTTTTAAACTCAAAAATAAGCTTAGCTAATTCTGAAAGAAACTATCTTTTAGCAAAATTTAACCTCCTAAAATCTATCGGTTTATTAAACAGCGATTATTTAAAAATTCAATAATTTGGGTGATTTTTCATTAATTTAATATTTTTATTGCCAATGAGAACAAAATGTGTACATTTAATTGTATGATTCGATTGATAAAAAACGCAAAAAAAGAGGCAAAAAATGACTAAAAATAACTTAAAAGTAGTTAAGTCTACTAAAGAGAAAGATTCAGAAAACAAAGAAAAGAATAAAGCTTTAGACGCAGCAATTAGCCAGATTACAGATAACTTTGGAAAAGGCTCTGTAATGAAACTTGGCCAACAAACAACAATGGACATTGAGTCAATTTCTACAGGATCCCTAAGCTTGGATTTAGCATTAGGAATAGGTGGATTACCTAAGGGACGAATTATAGAAATATATGGTCCAGAGTCTTCTGGAAAAACAACGCTTGCATTGCAAGTTGTTGCTGAAGCTCAAAAAGCTGGAGGGATTTGTGGATTTGTAGATGCAGAGCATGCTTTGGATCCAGTTTATGCAAAAAAATTAGGAGTAGATACTGAAGAATTGTTAATATCTCAACCTGATACAGGAGAACAAGCTTTAGAAATAACCGATACATTAATTAAATCAGGCTCAATTTCTGTATTAGTTGTAGACTCTGTTGCAGCTTTAACTCCAAGAGCCGAAATTGAAGGAGAGATGGGAGATCATCATGTTGGTCTGCAATCAAGATTGATGAGTCAAGCTCTAAGAAAATTAACAAGCTCAATTTCACGAACAAATACAATGGTTATTTTCATTAATCAAATAAGAATGAAAATTGGTGTCATGTTTGGAAGCCCTGAAACTACTTCAGGAGGAAATGCATTAAAATTCTATTCATCAGTTAGAATGGACATTAGAAGAATAGGCGCTATCAAAGAAAAAGATGCAATTATAGGAAATGCAACAAGAGTAAAAGTTGTAAAAAATAAAGTATCGCCTCCATTTAAAGTAGTTGAATTTGATTTAATGTATGGCAAAGGAATTAGCAAGACAGGCGAGTTAATTGATCTTGGTGCAAAAGCTGAGATAGTAGAAAAAGCAGGTGCCTGGTATGCTTATAAAGGTGAAAAGATTGGCCAAGGTAAAGAAAATGCAAAACTCTATCTTGAGCAAAACCCAAAAGCAGCAGCCGAAATTGAAATGGCGATACGAGAAAAAGCTGGGATGATTTCAAAGAAGATCGAAGGAAATCCAATAGATGAAGAAAAAGTAAAGGCTGAGTCTAAAGAAGAAGTTCCACCTAAAAAGAATTAACTTTTAGTTATCTAAAAAGGCGCTTGTTTTAAGCGCCTTTTTTCCCTACTGATATCTAGACATCAAATAAAAAAGCTGTATTTTAAAAATATGGCTGACAAATCACTAAATGAAATAAGAAGTACTTTTCTTGATTATTTTGAAAAGAATGATCATAAGATTGTAGAATCTAGCAACTTAGTTCCAAACAACGATCCAACGTTAATGTTTGCTAATTCTGGGATGGTGCAATTCAAAAATGTATTTACAGGCCTTGAAAAAAGAAACTATCAAAGAGCTACCACATCTCAAAAATGTGTAAGAGCTGGTGGAAAACATAATGATCTAGAAAATGTTGGTTACACTCCTAGACACCATACATTTTTTGAAATGCTTGGAAATTTTTCTTTTGGCGATTACTTTAAAGAAAGAGCAATTGAATTAGCATGGAACTTAATAACAAAAGATTTTGGTTTAGATAAAAACAGGCTTTATTTCACAGTTTTTAACGAAGATGATGAAGCTTTTAATATTTGGAAAAAAGTAACAGGATTTGGTGAAGATAGAATAATTAAAATTTCTACATCAGATAACTTTTGGTCAATGGGAGAAACTGGTCCATGCGGTCCTTGTTCTGAAATTTTTTTTGATCATGGAGATCATTTGAAAGGTGGATTGCCCGGAAGCAAAGATCAAGATGGAGATAGGTATATAGAAATTTGGAACTTAGTATTTATGCAATATGAACAAGTTTCAAAGGATAAAAGAATAAATTTACCAAAACCATCTGTAGATACAGGAATGGGCTTAGAACGAATAACAGCTTTACTTCAGGGAACTCATGATAATTATAAAACAGATCATTTTATTAAATTAATAAATTCTATTGGAGATGCGGTCAAAATAAAACCAGATGAAAAAAATATCTCAAGTTTTAGAGTTATTGCAGACCATTTAAGAGCAAGCTCTTTTCTAATTGCTGAAGGTGTTTTGCCATCCAATGAAGGACGTGGATACGTATTAAGAAGGATTATGCGAAGGGGCATGAGACATTCTCACTTGCTTGGTTCAAAGCAACCAATATTTTTTAATATTTTTAAAACTTTAATGAATGAAATGTCTGCTAACTATCCAGAGCTTAAAAGAGCCGAGTCACTAGTAAAAGAAACATTAAAAACAGAAGAGGAAAAGTTTTTAGTTCTACTTGAACGAGGTATGAAAATTTTAAATGATGAAATAAGTAAGGTTGATAAAGTTTTACCTGGAGAAGTTGCTTTTAAACTTTATGACACTTATGGTTTTCCTTTGGATCTAACTGAAGATATTTTAAAAAATAAATCACTTTCTGTAGATCATAAAAAATTTAAAAAGTTAATGAATGAGAGCAGGGAACTTGCTAAAAAAAATTGGAAAGGTTCAGGTGATAGCTCGATTGAAGAAATTTGGTTTGAAATAAAAGATAAAATAGAACCAACTGAATTTTTAGGTTATGAAACAGATCAAGCGGAAGGAGTAATTCTTTCATTAATTAAAGATAACAAACAAGTGAAAAGTTTAAGCAATGGAGATGAAGCAATTATAATTGTCAATCAAACACCTTTTTATGGCGAGTCCGGTGGTCAGGTTGGTGATATTGGCCATATAATTTCTGGAGAATTTAAATTTAAAGTAACTGATGTTAAGAAAAAACTTGGAGATTTATTTGCTCATTATGGAAAAGTTGAAAATGGTTCTATAAACTTAAATGATAACATAGAAATGAAAATAGATATTAATAGGAGAGAAAATATTAGAGCCTACCATTCAGCAACACATCTCCTACATGAATCTCTTAGAAGAGTTTTAGGAACACATGTAACTCAAAAAGGATCTTTAGTTGCACCAGATAGATTAAGGTTTGATTTTAGCCATATGAAACCAATTTCAAATGATGAGATAAATAAAATCGAAAATTATGTAAATAAAATGGTTGAGACTAAATCTGATGTAAGAACAAGACTAATGACACCTAAAGAAGCAGTTGATAATGGTGCTTTAGCTCTATTTGGGGAAAAATATGGTGAAGAAGTAAGAGTTCTTTCTATGGGTGATGAAAAGAATAAATATTTTTCTACAGAGCTATGCGGAGGAACCCATGTTCGAAATACTGGAGATATAGGAAAATTTAAGATTGTAAGTCAATCGTCAATAGCCGCAGGAGTTAGAAGAGTAGAAGCTTTAAGAGATAAACAATTAGAAGAATATTTAACAAAAAAAGAAAAGTTGTCTGATCTATATTTACAGAAAAAAGAAGAAATTATTAAAAATATTTCAGAACAAATTATAAAACTTGGTGGAAAGCCAAATTTAGAAAATGAAAATCAGAAAGATTTAATCAAAGATTTAAACAAACAATTTGATCAACTATCAATTAAAAATATTTTGTCTGATAAGTCAAAAAATATTATTAAAGATGAAGAGATAAATGGTATTAAAGTAAGATTACAAAAAGTAACTGATCTTCCTTCTAAAGATTTAAGAAAATTAGTAGATAACGGAAAAAAAGAAATAACAGAAGGAATAGTAATTATTTTTGCGATTAAAGATGATAAAATTGGACTTGCAGTAGGAGTTACAGATAAACTCACTAAAAAATATGATGCTGTAAAATTTGTAAAAATAGGATCGGAAACTGTAGGAGGCAAAGGAGGAGGAGGGAGACCTGATTTTGCTCAAGCTGGTGGATCTGATCCTAGCAAAATAGAGGAAGCTTTTACTAAATTAAAAACCTTAATTTAATTTCTTTTTTAGACTGCCATCAATTTTGTCTAGAAATTGATTTGTATTTAAATATTTAGTTGATGAATCTATAAGTATGGCTAAATCTTTTGTCATTGAGCCACTTTCAACACAATCAATACAAATTTTTTCTAGTGTGCTAGAAAATTTAATTAACTCATTATTTCCATCTAATTCACCTCTGTGAGCTAAACCTCTAGTCCAAGCAAAAATAGATGCGATTGGATTTGTAGAAGTTTCTTTACCTTCTTGATGCATTCTAAAATGTCTTGTAACTGTTCCATGAGCTGCTTCTGCCTCCATTGTTTTTCCGTCTGGTGCAAGTAATACACTAGTCATTAAACCTAAAGAGCCGTAACCTTGTGCAACAGTATCAGATTGAACATCGCCATCATAATTTTTGCACGCCCAAATATATTTTCCACTCCACTTCATTGCACAAGCTACCATATCATCGATTAATCTATGTTCGTAGGTAATGTTCTTTTCTATAAATTTTGATTTAAATTCACTTTCAAAAACATTCTGAAATATATCTTTAAATCTACCATCATAAGTTTTTAGTATTGTATTTTTTGTTGATAAATAAACAGGCCAATTTTTTATTAATCCATAATTAAAACAAGAACGTGCAAAGTCTTCTATAGATTTATCAAGATTATACATTGATAAAGCTATTCCTGGTCCAGGAAAATTAAACACTTCATATTTTTTTTCATCTTTTCCATCTTCTGATGTCCATTTTATTTCTAATTTACCTTTTCCAGGGACTTGAAAATCTGTAGCTCTATATTGATCACCAAATGCATGTCGTCCTATAATTAAAGGGTCAGTCCATGAAGGAACTAGTTTTGGAATATTTTTACAAATGATCGGTTCTCTAAAAACTGTTCCTCCAATAATATTTCTTATAGTCCCATTTGGCGATCTCCACATTTTTTTTAAATTGAATTCTTTAACTCTCTTTTCATCAGGAGTAATTGTTGCACACTTAATTCCAACCCCATTATTTTTGATTGCTTTTGCACACTCAATTGTTATTTGATCAGATGTATTGTCCCTACTTTTAATGCCAAGATCATAATACTCGATTTTTAAATCTAAATATGGAAGAATAAGTTTATTTTTAATGAAATTCCAAATCACTCTGGTCATTTCATCGCCATCTAGCTCAACTATTGGATTTTTTACCTTAATTTTGCTCATATTTAGTTGTTATCTTACTAATTGAATTTAAGCATTTTATATACATATTAAACAAAAATTATCAAATTAAGGATTATGATAGATAAAGTTTTTCCAAAGATCCATGCCGAAGGGTATAAGTTTTTAGTTATATTCGGTTTTGCAACCGTAGTTTTGTATTTTATAACTGATTTTTTGGGTTTAATAGGTTTGGTTCTGACAATATGGGTTTACTATTTCTTTAGAGATCCAGATAGAGTTTCAATTAATGATGACAATTATCTTGTCAGTCCAGCTGATGGACTTGTTTTACAAGTGGAAGATACAAATGGACCAAAAGAACTTAATCTTGAAAATAAGAAATTTAAAAAGGTAAGTATTTTTATGAATGTTTTTGATTGCCATGTTAATAGGACACCTTGTTCAGGAAAAGTTACTGAAATTTTATATAAATCAGGAAAATTTTTAAATGCATCTTTAGATAAGGCCAGTGAAGATAATGAAAGAAATTATTATAAAATTTCCAATTCTAGTGGAGAAGATATAATTGTTGTCCAGATAGCAGGGCTTATAGCAAGAAGAATAGTTTGTGAAGTAAATGAAAACAATGAATTAAATCAAGGTGATAGAATTGGGATGATTAGATTTGGAAGTAGAGCGGATATTTATTTTGAGAACTACAATCCACTTGTTAAAGTTAACCAAAAAACTATTGCAGGAGAAACACTTTTAGCAAAGAAATAAAATGATGAATGAACCAAAAAAGAATTTTAAGATAGTAGCTGAAACCAAGGCTAGAGTTATACTACCTAACACATTAACGCTTATTGGAGTTTGTATTGGTTTAACTTCAATTAATTTTGCATTAAATGGAAATTACAAATTATCTATAATTGCAATTTTACTAGCAGCAATAATTGATGGATTAGATGGAAGGATTGCTAGATTAATAAAAGGTACGTCAAGAGTTGGAAAAGAATTAGATTCTTTAACGGATGTAATTAGCTTTGGTGTTGCTCCAGCATTTATAATGTATTTTTGGCAGTTAAATTCTCTTGGAAAAGTAGGGTGGTTAATATCACTAATTTATGTAGTTTGTGTAGCTTTAAGACTAGCTAGATTTAATATTAATACTGGTGGAGAGTCTTCTTGGAAGGATAATTTTTTTGAAGGGGTTCCATCACCAGCTGGGGGCATTTTAGTTTTAAGTCCGTTGATTTACGAATCAAGTGGTTTTGATGTATTTAATTTAAATTATCAATTGATCACTCCAATTATATTTATAATTATTTCAATATTATTAATTAGTAAGATGCCAACGTATTCGTTTAAGAAGATTGTTGTACCAAGAAGCACAACTATATTTTTACTTTTCAGTATCGTTCTTTTGTTTGGTTTATTATTAATTTTTCCATTTAAAGCACTTATTATTGGCTGTGTATTTTATCTTTTTCTGATCCCTGCGAGTGGAATTCACTTTTTAAAATTAAAAAAAGATCTTAAAAATGAAAGCAATCTGAACGATCAAGAGCCCGAAGATGTTTTATAAATGAAAAAAAATACAATTGTTTCTTTGGCTGACTCAAATTATTTTTATTTATTAAATGAATTAATCGACTCTATTAAACAATTCAGCAATAGTTCATCTACCGCGATATGCATTTTAGATGCAGGGCTTAGCGAAGATCAAAAAAAAATATTATTACCTAAAGTTGATGAAATAAAAAGTGCTGAATGGGATATTAAAGTTCCCGCTATAAAAGTTAGAGGAAAGGAATGGCTTAAAAGTCAAGTTTCTAGAGCATTTTTACCTAACTATTTTCCTAAATATGAAAAATACTTATGGATAGACTGTGATGCATGGGTAAATGATTGGAAATCTATAGAATTGTATTTTAAAGCTTGTGACAATGGAAAATTGGGAATAACTCAAACTTTGGGACCTGGTTATAAAGTTATGTCTAAAGTAAATTGGATTTTTGGAAAGTTAGCAATAATTAAATCTCAAAATTTCAAGCATGCAATAAGTTCAAAAGTAGGATTGGATAATGCAAGAAAGTTAGCATTTGCACCACATATTAATATTGGAGTTTTTTCACTCGAAAAAAATTCACCTTGCTGGGAAATTTGGCAGAAAAATTTAGAGAAAGCTTTAGGTTCAGGTAAAATTTTCGGATCTGAAGGCTTGGCAATAAATATGAGCGTGTATATAGATAATGCAGAAACTGAATTTCTGCCTATAAACTGTAATTGGATTGCGAGTAATTTATTACCGAAATTTGATGAGAGAAGTAATTCTTTTGTCGAACCTTATTTGCCAAATTATAAAATTGGCATTATGCATTTAGCTGCGGGTATATGGAGAGATGGTAAAGACATGAGAACAGATAAAAGTATTAAAATAGATATTAAAACTTTGGAAAACGAAACAGTAACCAAAAGTTTAAGATTTGGTCAATAATTGAAAAAAAATAAAATCTCTAAAAATTGGATTAATAGACAAAAAAGAGATATTTATGTACGTCAGTCTAAAATCGAGGGTTTTAAGTCAAGAGCTGTTTATAAATTAAAAGAAATTGACGAAAAATTTAAAATATTTAAAGGTATTAATTCTGTAGTAGATCTTGGAGCTGCACCTGGTAGCTGGTCTCAATATGCGGCAACAAAAATTAAGAGTGAAAAAATTTTATCAATTGACTTATTAAAGTTTGAAAAAATAAAAAATAGCCATCAGATAATCGGTGATTTTACTGATGAAGCTCATAAAATTGAGATAAAAAAATATTTCGGTAAAAAAATTGATCTAATAATTTCAGATATGGCTGTAAATACAATAGGAAATAAAGATGTTGACTCTATTGTCACAGGTGAACTTTGTCTTGAAGGTATGGATTTTGCTTTAGAGGTTCTTAAAGGAAATGGAAAGTTTGTATCAAAAATTTTTATGGGGTCTAGTTTTAATGAAATTGTTTATAAAGCTAAAAAAAAATTTAGAGATGTGAGGGTATTCAAGCCTCTAGCTAGCAGAAAAAATTCAAAAGAAACTTTTATTATTTGTAGTTTTTTAAGGTAGATATACTTTAAATTTTAGAAGAATCGTATATACATGATTATGGGCCCTATAAAAGAAGCACTTACATTCGATGATGTTACCTTAACTCCGAATTATTCTGAAATTCTTCCATCAGAAGTTGATACAAAAATACAATTATCAAGAAATATAACTTTAAAAATACCCTTGTTGTCTTCGGCTATGGATACAGTTACAGAGTCAAAAATGGCTATATCAATCGCTAAAGCAGGAGGGATTGGTGTTATACACAGAAATTTAAATATAAAAAAACAAATCCAGGAAATTAAAAAAGTAAAATCAAAAAATTTATTAGTAGGAGCAGCTGTTGGTGCTGGTGTTGATGAAATTGTAAGAGCAGAAGCAATTTTGAAAGAAGGAGTAGATTTAATTGTTGTAGACACAGCACACGGCCACACGAAAAAAGTTGCTGAAATAATTAAAAAAATAAAACGAAAAAAAGGTAAGTTAACGTCTATTTGTGCTGGCAATATTGCAACTCCAGAGGCAGCAAGATTTTTATTAAAACAAGGTGTAGATATTATTAAAGTAGGAATAGGGCCTGGCTCTATATGCACCACTAGATTAGTAGCTGGAATTGGGGTTCCTCAGCTAAGCGCAATTATAAATGTAAAAAGTGGAGTAAAAAATAAAAATGTTAAGATTATTTCAGATGGAGGAATTAAATTTTCAGGAGATATAGCGAAGGCGCTTTCAGCTGGAGCAGATGCAGTAATGATAGGTTCATTATTTGCAGGTACAGTCGAGTCACCTGGAAAATTAATAAGAAAAAAAGGTAAATTATATAAAAACTTTAGAGGAATGGGATCTGTTGGTGCCATGAATAAAGGTTCAGCGGATAGATATTTTCAAAAAAAACAAAAAGATAAATCTAAATATGTACCGGAAGGAGTAGAAGGTCTGGTTAAATTTAAAGGGAGTGTAGAAAAAGTAATCTACAAGCTTATTGGAGGTTTAAAATCATCAATGGGATATCTGGGAGCAAAAACAATAATTAAATTGAGAAAAAAACCTAATTTTGTAAAAATTACTAAAGCTGGCTTTTATGAGAGCATGGTGCATAATATTGATGAAGTAAAAAAGGAAAGCGAATTTTAATGTTTATTAATAAAAAATTTATAACAACTTTAATTTTATATTTTATTTTTTTTGGTTTCTCTTTAGCTGATGAAAATTATTTTGAAGAAGCAAAAAAAAAATTTGATAAAAAAGAGATTGAAGTTTCAAAATTTTTATTTCAAAAAAATATAGTTTTTAATCCCAAGGACGCAAAATCATATTTATACTTAGCAAAAATATTTAATTCAGAAGAAAATGAAAAAGAGGAAGAAAAAAATTTAGATACAACTTTGCTTTTGGATCCTGATAATGAAGAGGCTATGTATATGTTGATAAAATTAAAATTAAAAAAATCAAATTACTCAAAAGTTCAAGATTTAAAAAAAAAGTTTGCTATTATATGTATAGAGCTTTGTGAAAAAACAAAAGAAATAAACAACACATTAAAAAATATTGAACCAAAAAATGATACTTAGCAATAATTTAAATAAAATTTTAATTATTGATTTTGGTTCCCAGTTCACTCAATTAATAGCTAGAAGAATTAGAGAGATTGGTATTTTTTCTGAAATAATAAGTCATAAAAAAGCAAAAGATTTAAATTTATTTAACGATAAAATAAAAGGAATAATTTTATCAGGTGGCCCACTTAATGTTTATGATGGAAATAAATTTAAATTTAATAAAAAGATATTAAATTTAAAAATACCTATTCTTGGGATATGTTTTGGACATCAGATAATTTCTAAAGTACTTGGCGGAAAGGTTAAAAAATCAAAATACAGAGAATTTGGCTCCGCAAAAGCCAAAAAAAAAAATAATAGTAATTTGGTTAAAAATTTTTTTAACAGTAAAAATACTAGTGATGTTTGGATGAGCCATGCAGATCAAGTTTCAAAGTTGCCAAAAGGCTTTATAGTTGTAGCATCAACAAATAATTCAAAGTACACAATTATAGAAAATAAGAAGAAAAATCTTTTTGGAGTCCAGTTTCACCCCGAAGTAACTCATACAAATAAAGGAAAGATTTTATTAAAAAACTTTGTATTAAAAATATGTAAAGCTAAGAAAAATTGGTCACCAAAACATCAAAAAATTAAATTAATTAATGATATTAGAAAAGAAGTGGGTAAGGAAAAAGTAATATGTGCATTATCAGGTGGAGTAGACAGTAGCGTTGTTGCTCAATTGCTAAGCAAAGCAGTAGGAAAAAAACTTATATGTATTTTTGTTAATACAGGTTTGTTAAGAAAAAATGAGGAGAAACAGGTCTTAAATACATTTAAGAAAAAGTTAAAAATTAACTTAATTTATGTTAACGCTAAAAATGAATTTATAAAGAAGCTAAAAAATATTTCTGATCCAGAAAAAAAGAGAAAAATTATTGGAAATTTGTTTATCAAAATCTTTGAAAGATATGCAAATAAAATTAAAAATGTTAAATTTTTAGCACAAGGAACTCTTTATCCAGACTTAATTGAAAGTAAATCAGTTACTGGCAGTCAAACTTCTAAAATAAAATCCCATCATAATGTTGGAGGTTTACCCAAAAAAATGCAATTAAAATTGATAGAACCTTTAAAATTTTTATTTAAAGATGAGGTTAGAAAACTAGGGCTAAGTCTTAATCTTTCAAAAGATATCATTTATAGACATCCGTTTCCTGGGCCTGGTTTAGCAATTAGAATGCCTGGATTAATTACTAGTCAGAAAATTAATATACTAAAAGAAGCTGACTCTTATTTTATTAATGAATTAAAAAAAAATAATCTCTATAATAAAATTTGGCAAGCATATGCTGCTCTACTGCCAGTAAAAACAGTTGGAGTAATGGGTGACAATAGAACATATGAATACATATGCCTTTTAAGAGCTATTACATCAGAGGATGGAATGACAGCTGATTTCTTTAATTTTAAAAAGGATTTTATGCAAAAAATTTCAAATAAAATTATAAATAACATAAAAGGAATAAATAGAGTGGTATATGATATAACTACGAAGCCGCCAAGCACAATTGAGTTGGAGTAATGATACAAAAGATCAAAAAAATTTTATCAAAAAAAAACAAAACTAAAATTATTTGCTTAACAGCATATTCAAAAAATTTTGCAACTGAAGTAGATAAATTCGCAGATATAACATTAGTAGGAGATTCTTTAGGATCTGTTCTTTATAATTATGAAACAACTAGAAAAGTTACCTTAAACAATATGATAGAACATTCAAAAAGTGTGCGAATGGGTATAAAAAAAAGTTTAATGGTCGTGGACATGCCATACAAAACTTACCAAAATAAAAAAGATGCTTTAAAAAATTCAATTAAAGTTATTAAAGAAACAAAATGTGATGCAATAAAACTAGAAGGTGGAAATAAGATTAAAGATATAATTAAGCATCTTGTTAAAAATAAAATACCTGTTATGGGCCATTTAGGTTTGTTGCCTCAAAGTGTTAGAGGTAAATTTAAATCTAAAGGTAAAATTAAAACTGAAAAAAAACAATTATTAAAAGATTCAAAGCTACTCGAGCAACTTGGTGTATTTGCAATTGTTCTAGAGTGCGTTGAAACATCCACAGCTAAATTAATTACTAAATCTATCAAAATTCCTACAATTGGAATTGGTTCATCAGTCTTCTGTGATGGGCAGGTATTAGTTACAGATGATTTACTAGGTTTAAATGAAACTAATATAAGATTTGTTAAAAAATTTGCTAATTTAAAAAAAAATATAAATCAAGGTCTAAAAAGATTTAAAAAAGAAATTATCTCAAAAAAATATCCCTCTAAAAAATTTTCCTATTAGAAATATTTTTGAAAACTTTCATTTATATTAATCATTCCAAAATCAGCTAAGCCTCCAATAATTAATTGTATAGCAACTAGAAAAATAAATCCTAATCCAATATAAGCTATCCAAAGGTGTTTTTGAATATAGTTTGCTAAATAGGTTGCTCCTGCTCCTGTTAACACCACAGAGAGAACTAGGCCAAAAATCATGAATCCAAAATATCCTTTTGAAGCTCCCACCACGCCGATTACATTATCGAAACTTATTGTAATATCTGCAAATAAAACTTTATAAACACTTTGAATATAAGAAGGTTCTTTGGATTTTTTTGTTGGAGATTTAACTTTCTGTATTTCAAATAAATCTTTTCTTAAATCATTAACGATCCAAATTAAAAGTACACCCCCGAGAACTTTAATCCAGTAGAATTTAAATAGATATGTTGCAAAAATAGCAAAGATAACTTTAAAAACTAGTGCCCCTGCAACACCCCATAAAATAATTTTTTTTCTATTTTTTGGGACAAAACTTGCAGCTATTAAGCCAATGATAATTGCGTTATCTGCGGCTAAAATTATATCTATAAATATAATTTGAACTAAAATTACTAATTGTTCTATCAAGATTAACAGATAATAATTAAATTTTTAAAAAATTCAATCAAAAGTAGTATTTATTTTTATTGATTTAATTTTTTATACATATTGAAATACAAAAATTATAAATGGAGGATTAATGAAATTAATTAAATATTTTTTAACTATTTTTGCTTCTTTAGTTCTATTTTCTAACGTTTCGTTAGCAGAAAAATGGGATATGGCGCTAGCTTATGGTGCTGGAAATTTCCACTCTGCAAATGCAACTGAGTTTGCAAAAAATGTAACTGAAAAAAGTGGTGGAAAATTAACAATTGTAACTCACCCTGGTGGTTCACTTTACAAGGGTGGAGAAATTTTTAGAGCAGTAAGAACCGGTCAAGCACCAATTGGTGAAAGGTTTATGTCGGCATTAGGAAAAGAAGATCCTTTGTTAGAAATAGACTCTCAACCTTTTTTAGCAACATCTTATTCAGACGCGATGAAATTATACAAAGCAACAAAGGATGAAATTGCCAAAAGTTTAGACGCTAAAGGACTTGTATTTCTTTACGCTGTTCCATGGCCCGCTCAAGGTTTGTACAGTAAAAAGGAAATCAATACGCTCGATGATTTAAAGGGATTAAAATTTAGAGCATATAACTCAGCTACAATTAGGATTGCTGAATTAACTGGTATGGCACCAACAAAAATTGAGGCCGCCGAAATAAGCCAAGCTTTTTCAACTGGAGCCGTTGAAAGTATGATTACGTCTCCAACAACAGGAAAAAATAAAAAAATTTGGGAAAACGGTGTAAAATATTTTTATGATATTGCTGCTTGGTTTCCTAAAAATATGATAATCGCAAACAAAGATGCCTGGAATAAATTAGATAAAGCGACTCAGGATTTAGTTAGAAAAGAGGCTGCTCTAGCTGAAAGAAAAGGTTGGCAACTTTCTAAACGTGGAAATGTTGCAGATAAAAAAGCTTTAGCAGATGCTGGGATGGTAGTTGGAAAAGTAAATTCAGTTTTACAAAAACATTTTGAGAGTGTTGGTGCAACTATGGCCAAGGAATGGTCTGCAAAAGCAGGCTCAAGAGGAGCTGCAGTTTTATCAGCATATAAATAAAATAGTTGTTTTCAAAAGGCCACTTAAAATAGTGGCCTTTTAGAATCATGTTAAAATCTTTAAATAATAATTTAAATAAGATTTATAAATTTTCTGGATACGTAGCAGCATTATTTTTAATTCTTGTTGCTGTATTTATTTTGATTGGAATTTCATCAAGAATATTTAATTTTTATATTAGAGGATTATCAGAATATTCTGGATACTGTATGGCTGCCGCATCCTTTTTTGCTTTATCTTATACCTTTGTTGAAGGTGGGCATATTAGAATCACACTTTTTTTTGAAAAAATTTCAGGAACAAAAAAAAAATATTTAGAAATTTGGTGTTTAAGTGTAACAAGTTTTTTTTCTGGTTACTTAGCTTACTTTTTTTTAAAAATGTTAATTATATCTTACAAATTTCAAGAAAGAAGCGAAGGAGCAGACGAAATTTTGATTTGGATACCTCAAGTAAGTGTATCTTTAGGATCTATAATTTTTTTTGTATGTGTTTTACATCAATTAATTTTAAAAATATTTAATAAAAAAAATGCCTGAATTATTTCTAACAATTTTTTTTATAAGTATTTTATTATTTTTCTTAGGGACTGGAGTCTGGGTTGCAATAAGCATGATAAGTGTTTCAGCAATTGGAATGATGTTGTTTACCTCAAGACCAGTTGGGGATGCGATGGCAACTATTATTTGGGGCACTTCCTCATCCTGGACACTTACAGCCCTACCTTTGTTTGTTTGGATGGGAGAAATTTTGTTTAGAACTAAACTTTCAAAAAATCTTTTTGAAGGCTTGTCACCTTGGATGCAAAGATTACCTGGAGGATTAATACATGTTAATGTAGTAGGCTGTGCTTTATTTGCGGCAATATCTGGTTCCTCTGCAGCTACTGTAGCTACAGTTGGAAAAATGTCTATCCCAGAATTGAGAAAAAGAAAGTATCCTGAAAAAATTTTACTTGGGAGTTTGGCAGGCTCAGGAACTCTTGGTTTGTTGATCCCACCTTCGATAATTTTAATTATATATGGAGTAACTGTGCAAGAGTCTATTGCAAAATTATTTATTGCAGGAATTTTACCAGGAATAATGATAGCAGCAATTTTTATGCTATACGTGGTTTTTTGGTCTTTATTAAATAAAAAAGTTATGCCAAAATCATTTGAACACTTCTCTTTTTTTCAAAAAATTAAAAAATCAAAACAATTGCTACCGGTTATTATACTAATTTTAGCTGTTATAGGTTCAATTTATACAGGTATCGCAACTGCAACAGAAGCTGCATCACTTGGTGTAGTTGGAGCTTTAGTGCTGTCATATTTTCAAAAAAGCTTAAATCTTAAAACTTTTAAAGAGTCTCTGTTAGGTGCAACAAAAACTTCATGTATGATTGCCTTTATTCTTGCAGGTTCATCTTTTTTGTCACTTGCAATGGGATTTACTGGGCTACCAAGAAACTTAGCAATTTGGATCCAAAGTATGGATCTATCACCTTACATATTAATTTTTGTTTTAATGATATTTTATATTATTTTAGGAATGTTCCTCGATGGAATTTCTGCAGTTGTTTTAACAATGGCAATTATAGAACCAATGATAAGACAAGCTGGTTTTGACATGATTTGGTTTGGAATATTCTTAGTAGTAGTTGTGGAGATGGCTCAAATAACACCACCAGTTGGATTTAATTTATTTGTTTTACAGGGAATGGCAAATAAAGATATGGGTTTTATAGCCAGAAGTGCATTTCCACTCTTCATATTGATGATTTTAGCTGTAGTAATAATTATTATATTTCCTGAAATTGCTTTATGGTTACCACAGCAAATGGTTCAAAGTATTAATTAATATTTAGATTTTTTTTTACCTTCAATAATTTCTTTGAGCTCAGCATACTCTTCACAGTTACAATTTTTTAATACATCTAATCTTTCTTTGGCAAGGTCAATTCTATTTGTAACAACATATAATTCACCCAAATATTCATTTATTCCTTTATGATTTGGATCAATTTGTAAACCTTGTAAATAATATTTTTCTCCATTTTCATAATCACCTAATTTTCGTGTGGTAAATCCCAAATAATTAAGTGTATTTGGCTGATTGGGTTTTTTTTTATTTTCCTTAATTAGTAATTTTAATGCTTTTTCATATCTTTTATTTGCTTTTTCAATTTTATTTTTTTTTTCGTAATTTTTTGCAGATTTTATTAAATTTACAGCTTTATCGTAATTAGATTTTGAGCTTGCATCACCCCCAGAAGATGCAGCTGGATAAACAGTCTTATTAAAGGAAAAAAAAATTAAAAATAAAATCAGGAATAATTTTTTCATATTATATAAATTTTTTCATTTTATTTAATGGCTTTAAAATAAGATCATTTTCAATTAAATTTTCCTTAATTGATTTAGCTGTAGCTAATGAACTTAGATTATCACCATGTATACAAACCGAGTCTATTTCGCAAGGTATCTGTTTGCCTGAGTGACAATTTAACGCCTGATTTTTTACCATTTTCAAAACATGATTTTTAGCTTCTTTTGGGTCTGTAATAAGTGCGTTAGGTTTTGATCTTGATACAAGATTTCCATCATCTTCATAATTTCTATCTGCAAAAATCTCACATGCAATTTTCATATTTAATTTTTTTGCTGCTATTTCCATTTTCGATCCTGTTGGGATCAAATAAATCAAATCTTTATCAATTTCATTTATTGTCTTTGCTATCGTTGTTGCTAAATAAATATCTTCACAAGCCATATTATTTAAAGCGCCATGAGGCTTTATATGAGTAACATTTTCATTGTGTTGATACGCTATTCTTTGTAAAATTTCGTATTGATCAATTATTAATTTTCTAATTTCATTATCATTTAACTTCATTCTTTTTCTTCCAAAATTGTCTGGATCATTAAATGAAGGATGAGCTCCTATGCTAACACCATTTTTTTTTGATATATCTATCACATTATTCATCGTTTCTTCATCACCTGCATGGTAACCACATGCAATATTCGCTGAATTAACAATATTTAGTAACGCTGGATCATTCTCTGTAGAATGAAATTTTGATTTTTCACCTAAATCACAATTGATATTAATTTCCATACCCTAAAGTCTAGAGTATAACATGGCATGATAAAAAATATATCTAATCTTGGTGACGCATCTGTTTATTGTGATTTTGGCTCTGAAGTAAGTGAAAAAATTAATTCCGAGGTTATAAGGTATTTTAATTATTTATCTAAAGTAGTTAAAGAAAACAAAATTCAGGGAATAACCAATTTATCTCCTTCATATAACAAATTAATAATTAGTTTTGACTTAAGTGTCACTAATTTTTCAAATGTAAAAAATCAAATCAATAATCTAGAAATAAAAAAAGTAGAAAAAGAAATATCAAAAATAGTAAAAATACCCGTGTGTTGTGATGAAAAATATGGATTAGATTTTAATAGATTGGCAAAAAAACTTAAACTAACAAAAGAAGAGATCCTTAAATCATATTTTAATAAAGAATATTTCTGTTATATGACCGGCTTCGTTGCTGGTATGCCTTTTTTGGGTGATTTAAACGAAAAAATAAGATGTGATAGACTTGAAACTCCAAGGGTTAAAGTACCAGAAGGTTCAGTAGGAATTACAGAACAATTCGCAAATATTTACACATTTGCAAGCCCGGGCGGATGGAACATAATTGGAAATACACCAAAAAAAATATTTAATAAAAACAACTTTAATGATCCAGCTTTAATCAAGCCTGGAGACAAAGTAATTTTTTATCAAATTACAAACGAGGAATACTTAAATTGGAATGACTGAAGTTTATTTTGAAATATTGCGTCCCGGAATAAATACCACTGTTCAGGACTTTGGTAGAAATCATTTATATCATATTGGGATTACCGTAAGCGGGGCAATGGATTTAAGAAATTATAAATTAGCAAATGCGTTGGTCTTGAATAAAAAAGATGAAGCATCAATTGAGTTTGCATATCAAGGACCACTTTTAAAATTAAAAAATGGAAAAATTACTTTTGCAATTACAGGAGATGTTGCTTTTAATATTATAAGAAACAATTCAATTGTTGAGGAAGGTAAATGTTATCAAAGTTATATTTTAGAAAATGGTGAAAAATTAGATATTTTATCTACAAGAAAATCAGTCTATGGTTATTTAGCTATTAAAGATGGACTTAATTATAAAAAATTTTGGAACAGTTACTCAATTAACTCAAAAGCAAATATAGGTCCGAATAATGGTAATAAATTTTCTATAAATGAAAAAATATTTATAAAAAATCATGAAAGCAAACATATACCACAAAAAAAAATTAATTTTAGCGACTCAACAAATAATTTAATAAGAGTAATAAAGGGAAGTAATTTTAATTATTTTTCTGAGGACTCGCAAAATAAGTTTTTTAAGGAAGAATATTTAATAACTAATCTCACAGATAGGATGGGAATGAGACTTAAAGGTTCAAGTTTAAAAAACATAAAAAATACTAATATTAAATCTGAAGGTCTAATAAAAGGAGTTGTTCAGGTACCTGCGGACGGTAATCCAATTATTTTATTAAATGACCATGGAACTATTGGAGGATACCCTAAGATCGGTGTTGTTATTTCAGCTGATTTAGATAGAGTTACACAATTGCCTCCCGGAGCAAATATTAAATTTAAAGAAGTAACTCTTGAAGAAGCTGAAAATTTATTTAAGGAGTATTTATCTGAAACAAGAAAATATTTAAATGCAATTAATTAAACAATTACCTGGACCATTATTAGTTTTTTTTGGTGCTTTTAGTTTAAGTTTTGGTGGCTTAATTATAAAATCGTTTGAAGGTGCAACACAATGGCAAATCTTATTTTGGAGAACTGTATTTTTTTTATTAATTATTTCTATTTATCTTGTAATTACCTATAAAAAAAATTTTTTTAAATCATTTTATGATTCAGGTATACCAGGTTTTTTTGGCGGACTAATTTTATCTTTTGGTTTTTGTGGCTATGTATTTGCAATGTATAATACAACTGTTGCAAATACTAATTTTATAATTCAAACTCAAACAATTTTTCTAGCTATTTTTGGATATTTTTTTTTAAAAGAAAAAATTTCTAAAACTACATTAATTTCAATTATTCTTGCCATATCAGGAATTATAATAATGGTAGGAAATACTCTTTCTTTAGGTCAAACAATTGGAAATTTAGCAGCTTTCTCTATGCCAATATCTTTTGCTGTATTGATACTGGTAGTCAGAAAATATCCTAATGTTGATATGGTTCCATCTCAATTTATAGCAGGTATTTTTGCTTTAATAATTGGGTACTTAATGTCGAGCAAAATTAATATATCTTATCATGATATTTTTTTAGGATTTCTTGCAGGTTTTTTTCAACTAGGTTTTGGTTTTATTTTTATAACGATCGGTGCTCAACGAACACCTTCTGCTATGGTAGGTATTATAATGCTAACCGAGGCTGTCTTTGGCCCACTTTGGGCTTGGCTGTTCATAAATGAGCAACCACCGACAATTGTTATAACAGGAGGGACAATTGTAATAATTGCAGTATTGCTTCAATTTTTGCATCAATACAAATTAAGTAAATGAAAATTGCAGTTATTGGATCGGGTATATCAGGTTTAAGTGCGTCGTATTTTTTATCAAAAAAACATCGTGTAGATTTATATGAAAAGGATGATCGTTTTGGGGGCCACTCATATACACTTAATATTCAATATGATGATAAAAAAAAAATAGATGTAGATATTGGTTTTATAGTCTTTAATAAAAAAACTTATCCAAATTTAATAAATTTTTTACAAGAACTAGATGTGAAATACGAAAAAAGTAATATGTCTTTTTCTGTATCTGTAAACAAGTCAAATATTGAATATTGTGGAAAAGGATTAAACGGTTTTTTTTCAAACAAAAAAAATTTATTAAATATAAAGTTTTTAAAAATGTTTTATGAAATAATCAATTTTTATAACAAATGTGAAAAAATAAATATAAAAGATTATGAAACAATAACGCTTGGTGATTTTTTAGATAAAGAAAAACTATCAGCCTATTTTATAAATTATCACATTATTCCAATGGTATCAGCAATTTGGTCGATGCCACCAAAAGAAGTTAGAAAAATGCCTTTTAGTTTTTTTATTATTTTTTTTAAAAATCATGGTTTGTTTAAAATTAAAAATAGACCAGAATGGTTTACAATTGCTAACAGAAGCAAAAAATATGTTTTGGAAGTTTTAAATAAACTAAGTGGTAAGCACTTTAAAAATTATAATATAAATAAAATTATAAGAAATAAAAACAATATAAGTGTTTATTATGGTGATAAAAGTGAATTTTTTACTTATGATAAAGTAATACTAGCCACGCATGCAGATCAGTCATTAAACTTAATTCAAAATCCAACAGAAAAAGAAAAAAAAATTTTAAAAAATTTTAAATATAAAAAGAATATTGCTTTCATTCATTCAGATGAAAGCGTTATGCCAAAAAATAAAAAAAATTGGTCTTCATGGAATGCAACGGTAGACAAAAATAATTTACAAAAAAATTCAGTTACTTATTGGCTTAATCTTTTGCAAAATTTAAAAATAAATAAAAATATTTTTTTAACAATAAATCCTTATTATGAAATTTCTAAAGAAAAAATTTATAAAAAAGTAATTTTTACTCATCCATTTTATGATGATGAAGTTTTAAAAAGTCAAAATGAACTTAAATCTATACAAAATAAAGATAACATTTTATTTTGTGGTAGTTATTTTGGTTATGGTTTTCACGAAGATGGAATAAAATCGTCTTTAGAAATGATAAAATTTTTAAATGATTAAGCAATCTTGTATTTATGTTGGAAGTGTTATTCATAAAAGATTTAAGCCAAAAGAACATTTTTTTAAATATAGAGTTTTTTCACTTTTATTAGATTTGTCAGAGATAAGCTTAATTTCAAAAAAAATTTCTTTTTTTTCTTATAATAAATTTAATTTGATTAGTTTTTTTGATAAAGATCATGGAAATAGAGACGGTTCAAACTTAAAGGACTGGGTTATCAAAAATATTAAGAAATATAATATAGAAACAAAAAATATAAAGATTAAGCTTTTGTGCTACCCAAGAATTTTAGGTTACGTTTTTAATCCTCTAAGCATCTTTTTTATTTATAATAAAAATTCTTCTTTGGTCGCAATACTTTATGAAGTTAAAAATACTTTTGGTGAACAACATACATATGTTTTCAAAACTGAAAATCGAATGAAACTCATTGAAAATAAGTGCCAAAAAAAATTTTTTGTATCTCCATTTATGGACCTTAATTCAACTTATTATTTTAAAATTTTTTATCCGGAAGACACATTATCGGTTGTAATAGATCAAAGAGATAATCTAGGTAAATTGTTATTTGCTTCTCAAGATGGCAAAAAAATTAATTTATCCGCTAGAAACCTACTTTTTTCTTATTTAAAGCACCCTTTAATGACATTTAAAATTATCTCTGCGATACATTTTGAGGCATTAAGATTATGGATAAAAGGTATTAAAACCGTAAAGAAAAAGATCAAAATTAAAAATAATATTACGGTTGAAAATTAAAAAATGAATTTTATTTCTGATAAAATAATATTTACAACTCTAAAGAATATTAAATTCGGTTGTATAGAAATTACAAACTATAACGGAAAAAAAGTAATCTTGGGGGAAATAAACTCAACTCTAAAAAGTAAATTAATAATAAAAAAACCTGGATTTACTTTAGATATAATTAACAAAGGAAGTGTGGGCCTTGCAGAAGCTTATATGAGAGGTGATTTCGAAACAGATAACTTAACCAGTCTAATAGAAATTACAGCAAGAAATATTAGCTCTGTACATAAAGTTGCAGGATTATTAGATATGCCTTTAATAAATTATATCAAAAATATTTTTTTTAAAAATACAAAAGAAAGAAGCAAGCAAAATATTTCAAAACATTACGACTTAGGTAACGAATTTTTTTCATTGTGGCTTGATAAAACACTCACCTATTCAAGTGCGATTTTTGAAACCGAAAAAAAAGATTTAGAAGAAGCTCAAATAAATAAATATAAAAAATTATCCAGTTTAGTTAAACCTCAAACGGGTGATACCATGTTAGAGATAGGATGCGGCTGGGGAGGGTATGCTGAATTTATTGGAAAGAATTACGATGTCAAGTTGGATTGCATAACGATTTCAAAAAAACAATTTGAATATGCTAAAGAAAGAATTTTTAAAAATGGTTTGAATGAAAAAGTAAATATTGCAATGTTAGATTATAGAGATATAAAAAAAAAATATAATTCAATAACATCAATTGAAATGATAGAAGCAGTTGGACAAAATTATTTAAAAAAATATTTCCAAAAGATAAAAGACGGTTTAGTTTATAACGGTAAAGCCGCAATCCAAGCAATTACAATTAATGATAATTTATATGACAGATATAAAAAAAAAGAGGATTTTATTCAAAAATATATTTTCCCCGGAGGCTTTTTACCCTCTAAAAAAAATATTATAAAACTTTCATCAGAAACAGGATTAGAATTTGAAAAATGTAATTCTTACGGGTTTCATTATTCTAATACTCTTATGATTTGGAGAGATGAATTTATTAAAAAATGGGAAAGTATTTCAGAGCAAGGATTTGATTTAAATTTTAAAAGAATGTGGAATTTTTATCTTTCTTACTGTGAAGCAGGCTTTAAATCAAAAAATATAGATTTGATTCAATTTTCTTTATCTAATAAATAGACATTTATGAAATTTATAATTAGTATAATTACTTTATTTTTATTAGCTGGATGTTCAAATAACGATATGAAACCTATAGATTTTAAAGACCAAAAACCTAGACTTATCATAGAAGAATATTTATCAGGCAATGTCAAAGCTTATGGAATTTTACAAAACAGATCTGGTAAAGTTACTAGGCAATTTACCGCTGATTTAAACGGAAAATGGGACGGTAAACAACTAATCCTAGATGAAAAGTTTAATTGGAATGACGGAGAAGTACAAACTCGACAATGGCAAATAATTAAAATTGATGAACATCATTACGAAGGAACTGCAGAAGATGTAGTAGGTACTGCCAAAGGTTTTTCTTATGGTCCTGCATTTAAATTTGAATATGTTTTACTTATTCCAGTCAAAGGAAAGGAAATTAAAATTACTTTTGACGACTGGATTTTTATGCAAGATGATAAGGTAGCAATTAATAGAGCCATTATGACTAAATTTGGTTTTAAAGTAGCAGAACTTACAGTTTCGTTTATTAAAAATTAATCAACAATTTTTTTCATACCTTTTTCGACAATTTTAAAATAAAGTCCATTTGGTATTACTTTTAAAACTTTCATCAAAGATGTAAAAGTTTTAGGAAAGTGAATTTCAAAACCCTTACTTCTTGTTAACCCTTTAAACATTTGCTCAGCAGCAAATTCAGGTGATTTAATCATTGGCATAGGAAAGTCATTTTGATCTGTCATTGGAGTTTTAATAAAGCCTGGGCTTACCAATGAAATTCTTACATTGTCTCTTTTAAAATCAAAGTATAGGCTTTCTGCAAAACTGCTTAGAGCTGATTTTGAAGCGCAATATGCACCAGCAGCGGGTAAACCTCTATAACCTGCTACCGATGAAACAATAGAAATTTGCCCAGATTTCTTATCTTTGTAATAATTATATACAGCATTAATTGAATTAACCGTTCCAAAAAAATTAACCTCCATAATTTTTCTAACTTTTTCTAAATTTAATTTTTTTTCTGACTTAGGGTCATGGATACCAGTGCAAAATACAGAAATATTCACATTACCTAATTTTTTTTTTACATCATTAAAAACTGTTTTACATTTTTCAATATCTGTCACATCGAGTGGAAAATAATCAATGTTGTTTTGACTTTTTGAAATTTCTTTTAGTAAATTTTCTCTTCTAGCGGAAATTGCAACTTTCCATCCCTCTTGAGCAAATTTGATTGCTAGAGCCTTTCCAATTCCACTACTAGCACCTGTAATCCAAATAGTTTTATTATTCATGTTATGATGATGTATAATACTTTTATGGTAAAAAATAAATTTGTATCTTTTATCTTTTTTATAGCAGCAACATATTTAGCATCATTTATTGGTGGTGTTGCGACTATATCTTCCAAAGAACCATGGTATTCCTCACTTAATAAATCTTTTCTAACACCTCCAGACTGGATATTTGCTCCCGTATGGACAACACTATATCTTTTAATGGCGATTGCTGCTTGGCATGCCTGGGTAAATAAAAGAGAAAAAAGTTTAATTTATATTTACTTAATACATTTATTTTTTAATACAACTTGGAGTATAGTATTTTTTGTTTACCATAGTATTTCTGTCGCACTAATCAATTTAATTGTTATTATTATTTTTATTATTTATTTAATCTCAAGATATAAAGACATTAGCAATTTAAGTTTTTATTTAATGATTCCATATTTACTTTGGAGTTGTTATGCCTTAATTCTAAATTTAACTTTACTAATATTAAATTAATTATGGATGATGTTGTTATAATTGGCGGTGGAATCATTGGAGCTGCAACAGCATATTTTTTGGCAAAAGAAGGAAGAAAAGTAAAAGTTATTGAAAGAGATCCAACTTACAAAAATGCTTCTTTCCCTCTATCCTTAGGTGGATTCAGGAGACAGTTTTTTCAAAAAGAAAACATATTACTAGGAAAATTTGCAAAGGAATTTATTTATCAAATACCTGATTTATTAAAAACAGAAAAAAATCCAAATCCTACTGCCAGTATGGTTCCTAATGGTTACCTTCTTATGTTTGGCCCAGAGCATGCAGAAGAACAATACAGAGCTTTAGAAAATCATAAAGCTTGTGATGCTGGAACTAAAAATATTAAAGGCAGTGATTTAAAAAAAATATTTCCTTATATTAATAGTGTAGGCATCGAAACAGCAACATATACTGATGACAAAAATGAAGGATGGATAGATCCTTTTTTATTTCACAGTGCCTTAAAAAGCAAAGCATCTGAACTTGGTGCAGAATTTATTAAAGGTGATGTAAAAAATATTAATGAAATAAAAGCAAAGACTATTATCTCAGCAGCAGGGTGTTGGACTAAAGAATTATTAAATGACATACCAGTTGTCCCTCAAAAACATACTGTGTTTAGAGTAAAATGCCCAACACATATTCCTGAAATGCCTTTAACTGGAGATTTAACAACGGGAGTTTATTGGCGACCAGAAGGAAAAGAATATTTAGCAGGATCTCCCAATTCAGTTTTTGATGCTGAAGATTTAGAACCTGCCTGGAATGATTTTGAAGAATTAGTTTGGCCAGCTTTAGCCAAAAGAATTCCAGCATTTGAAGAATTAAAATTAACTGGTGGTTGGGCAGGATATTATGATTGTAATAAACTTGATAATAATGCAGTAGTTGGCAAACATCCAAAATACGAAAATGTATACATGGCCTCCGGTTTTACTGGCAGAGGTTTAATGCAAGCCCCAGGAATTGGAAGAGCATTAACAGAATTAATTACTACTGGATCCTATCAATCTATAGATATAAGTTGTTTTGGTGTAGAAAGAGTATTGAAAAAAAACGCAAGACCAGAACCTTATGTTTTATAAATGAATCAAATATATAACTTCTTTCCACTCTCAATTTACAGAGATAAAATCATATTATCTCCAGAAAATAAAAAAGAAATGATCGAAGAAATTATTAAAATGAAAAAAGATTCTGATAAAGGATTAAAACCCGCGCAAAATGCTTGGACCGGAGATACTCATGGACATGAATATTTGTTTAAAAACGAAAAATTTAAAATATTTTATGAGGAAGTAGAGAAGCATATTATAAAATATATGGATCATTTTGAATTAGACGTTAGTAAGCTAGAATTTTATTTTCAAAGATCATGGGCGACTTTATCCAACTCAAAAGAGTATATTTCTCCACATGACCATTCCCAATCAAATTTGTCATTTGCTTATTATCTAAAAAAGGAAAAAGGTGATTCAGAATTTATTTTAATTGATAAACTAAAACATAATGAATTTATTCCACAACTATTTACTTCAGTTTCCGCAGAAAGAAATAAAATTTTTAAAAAAAGAACTACTTCCAACATTGCAAGAATAAATATAGATCCAGAAGAAGATGACATTATTATCTTCCCTTCCAAAACTCTTCATGGAACACAAAAAAATACAAATAATAACGAAAGAATATCAATCTCTGCTGATGTCTCTATATTAGCAAAAGAATCAAAAAATTTGGAGCACCTCACTCCCCCGTTTTCTGAGTGGAAAAAATTTACAAACAATTAATTGTATTAATTATAAAAGAATATTAATATTAACTTATGAAACTTCATATAGGTGGTCAAACCACAAAAGAAGGCTGGAAAATTTTAAATATACAAAAAAAAGATGGTGTTGATTTTGTAGGTGATCTTACAGATTTAAGTCAATTTTCAGATAATTCTGTTGAAGAAGTCTATGCTAGTCATGTACTAGAACACGTTGGACAAAAAAAAGTTTTAGATACACTTAAAGGAGTTAATAGAATTTTAAATAAAGGTGGAAAATTTTATATTTCTGTTCCTGATATGGATGTTTTATGTAAAATATTCATTGATGAAAAAGCAGAAGCAAAAGTAAAGTTTCATACTATGAGAATGATGTTTGGTGGACAAATAGACGATTATGATTTCCATTATTTTGGATGGAATTTTGAATTTTTAAATTCTTATTTAATGGGCTCTAATTTTAGTAAAGTTGAGCGCGTTAATTCTTTTGGATTATTTGAAGATACTAGTAATTATAAACCATATGGTTTCCCAATTAGTTTAAACGTAATTGCTCATAAATGAAAAAAAAAAAACCAATCCAACCTGTTATGGGCACAAAAGTTCCAAGATATGCGGGACCAAATACATTTGCAAGATTACCCGAGTTGAGAGATGTTGAAAGTTGTGATGTTGCTATAGTGGGAATCCCTTTTGATGCTGGAACAAGTTATAGACCTGGAGCTAGATTTGGACCACAGAGTATAAGGCAAGCGTCTCGACACTTAAGAACAAATTACCACCCAAACTATGATGCGGAACCATTTAAAACACAACAAGTTGCTGACGCCGGAGATATAGCTTGCAACCCATTTAATATCGATGAAGCAATTAAACAAATTGAAAAAGGTGCAACAGAATTATTAGAAAAAGTTGGAGGTATAATTAGTATGGGTGGAGATCATACTATTGCTTTTCCATTACTTAGATCAATAAATAAAATGAATAAAGGACCCGTAGCCCTAGTTCATTTCGATGCTCATTTAGATACTTGGGATACTTATTTTGGTGCGCCTTATACACATGGAACGCCTTTTAGAAGAGCAAGAGAAGAAAATTTATTTTTAGATGATGCCTCAATGCATGTTGGTATAAGGGGACCATTATACAGTAGAGATGATTTAAAAAATGATGCAAGTTTTGGTTTTAAAATTATTCACTGCGATGAATTTCAAACTGAAGGAATTGATAAAATAGTTGATAGAATTAGAAAAAGAGTAGGCGATAATCCACTTTACTTATCAATAGATATTGATGTTCTAGATCCTGCTCATGCCCCTGGAACAGGTACTCCCGAAATTGCAGGTATGACCACAAGAGAAATAGTTAATGTATTAAGAGGTCTTTCAGGAATGAATTTAATTTCTGCGGATGTAGTTGAAGTTGCACCAGCATATGATCACGCAGAACTTACCTCTTTAGCAGCAGCTACAATAATTTATGAATTAACAAATTTATTTGCAAATAAAAAACTATAGTTTAAGTTCCTGACATGCTTGATAAAAAAAATTTTTATATTAATGGAAAATGGGTTTCTCCAATCGAAACAAAGATACATAAAGTTATTGATCCTTCAAATGAAAACCCTTGTGCAGAAATATCCATTGGAGGAAAAGAAGATATAGATAACGCAGTAAAAGCAGCTAAAAAAGCTTTTGAAAGTTGGGCTTTTTCAAAAAAAGAAGAAAGATTAGATTTATTAGAAAAATTATATGTAGTTTATAAAAAAAGATGGGCCGAAATGGCAAAACTTATTTCACTTGAAATGGGAGCACCTATGAAATTTTCTACTGAAATGCAAGCTGCCACAGGAGCAAGTCATATTAAATCTTTTAAAAATATTTTGAAAGATTTTAAATTTGAAAAAGATTTAGGTGAAGAAAAGAATAATCAAAAATTATTATATGAACCAAAAGGGGTATGTGCCTTGATCACACCTTGGAATTGGCCAATAAATCAAGTTAATTTAAAAGTAATTCCAGCACTAGCGTCCGCATGCACAGTGGTATTAAAACCATCTGAAGTAGCACCTTTATCATCAATGTTACTTGCAGAAATGATAGATGAAGTTAAATTTCCTCCTGGAGTTTTTAATTTAGTGAATGGAGACGGTGCCGTTACTGGGGATGCTTTAACGAGTCATCCAGATATAAGTATGATTTCTTTTACAGGATCAACAAGAGCTGGAGTCTTAATTTCTCAAAATGCTGCCAAAGACTTTAAAAGAATAAGTTTAGAATTAGGTGGAAAAGGTGCAAATATAATCTTTAAAGATGCTGACTCAGAAGCTGTGGCAAGAGGTGTTTTAAGGTGTTTCAGAAACTCAGGACAGTCATGTAATGCCCCTACAAGAATGCTTGTTGAAAAATCAATTTATAGTGAAACTGTTGAAAAAGTAAAAGAACTAGCAAATAATACTAAAGTAGATTCTCCAGAAAAAGATGGTGATCATATTGGACCAGTAGTTTCTGAAGTTCAATTTAATAAAATTCAAACTTTAATTCAAAAAGGGATTGATGAAGGTGCAAAATTAATTGCAGGGGGGACTGGAAAGCCAAAAGGTTTTGAAAAGGGATACTATGTAAAACCGACAGTTTTTGCTGATGTTAATAATCAAATGGAGATCGCAAGAACTGAAATTTTTGGTCCTGTATTATCAATAATTCCTTTTGAAAATGAAGATGAAGCTATTTCAATAGCTAATGATACACCATATGGCTTAACAAATTATATTCAAACTCAAGATAAAGAAAAAGTAAAAAGAGTTGCAAGAAAACTAAGATCTGGCATGGTAGATGTTAACGGAGTTGGTATAGCGGTAGCTTCACCTTTTGGTGGATACAAACACTCTGGCATCGGACGAGAAGCTGGAACTGAAGGCCTGATAGAATTTTTAGAAGTAAAAACTGTTGGTGGCTGGAACTAACACTAAGTAGACTGTCTTTTTATTCCATCAAGAAGATTTAAACATTTTTTTAGTTCATCGAGTTTTATAAACTCATCAACTTTATGAGCCTGCTCAATTGATCCAGGACCACATACAACTGTACTTATGCCGATTTCTTGAAATAAACCAGCCTCAGTTCCGAATGAAACAACCTCACGAGAATTATCACCTGTTATATTTGAAATTAATTCACAAGCTTCTGATTTTTCTTCTCTATCAAAACCTATTATTTCTCCAATAATTTCTTTTCTAATATTAGATTTTGGATAAGTTTTTTTCATCTCTGGAAGCAATTCTTCATTAACAAACTTATCTATTTCTGAATTTACAAAGGTCCCATCTTCTTTTACAACTGGTCTAAGTTCCCAATCAACTTTACACTTATCTGCAATTACATTTCTAGCTATACCTCCAGAAATTCCACCAATTTGTAGTGTTGTATACGGAGGGTTAAAAACAGAATTTTTTGGAGTTTTTTCTTTTAAAATTTCTCTGATTTTTAATAATTTATTAATGAACTTTGCAGCGTACTCAACAGCATTTACTCCTTTATCTGGCGCAGAGCCATGACCTGCCAATCCCTCAAAGTGAGTTGTGTATTCATAACAGCCTTTATGACCATCAATTATTTTCATATTAGTAGGTTCACCAACAATGCAAATACCATTTTTAATTCCTCTTTTTTTTAACTCCTCTATTAAAATTGGAGCTCCTTGACATGCAGTTTCTTCGTCAAAAGTAAATGAAAAATGTATATCTCTGTTTAAATTAGATTTTGAATAAATAGGTGCATATGCAAGAGTGCAAGCTATAAAACCTTTCATATCACAAGAGCCTCTTCCATAAAGTTTATCTTCTTTAATAGTTGCCTTAAACGGATCTGTAGACCAACTTTTCGAAACTGGCACAACATCAGTATGACCTGAAAGAATTATGGGACTTTTACCATTAGGTTTTTTTGCTTTAATTGTAGCAAATAAATTAACTCTTTTTTTTTCTTGATCATATGTTTTAAAAGAGGTTGCTCCTAAATTTTTTAATATTTTATCGCAGTAATCAATTAACGAACTATTGTCCTCACCAGAAATTGTTTTAAAGGCTATTAATTCTGATAGTATTTTAATTGAATTTTCATACAACGACTTTAAATTATTTTCTGTACTCATTTATAATATCAATTATATATTAAATTTATGAAAGAACAAATAACCTACGATGTATTCGATAAAATCGATATAAGACTCGGCACAGTAAAATCGGTAAAAAAAAATGAAAAAGCAAGGAAACCTTCATTAGTAGTTGAAGTAGACTTTGGAAAAGAAATTGGAATAAAGCAATCATCTGCACAAATAACGCACTATTATAATGAAGAAAACTTATTAGGAAAACAAGTGATTGGTGTTTGCAATTTTCCAGAAAAAAATATTGCTGGCGTAAAGTCACAAGTTTTAATTTTGGGATCTATAGATAATGAAGGCAGAGTAACTCTTGTTCATCCATCCCAAAAAGCTGAAAATGGTTTGCCAATAGCTTAATTCTATGCACCCTGAGCTTTTGTCACTATCATTATTCATGTTAGGCACAAGCTGTTCGCCAGGTCCTAATAATATAGTTGCATCTTATTCAGGTTTTAATTTTGGAGTAATAAAAACTTTCCCTCACATGATGGGGGTGATTTTTGGATTTACTTCAGTCGTATGTGTATTAAATTTTGGATTAATTAATATTTTTAAACTTTATCCATTAATTCAAGAAATATTAAAAATTTCAGGATCTATTTTTTTAGTTTATTTAGCTTATAAAATAGCATTTTCAAAAAATATAAAAGAAAATAAAAAAGAAAATCCTGTCAAATTTATAGAAACATTTTTTTTTCAGTTCCTAAATCCCAAAGGAGTGATTGTTGCAATTATTATTGTTTCTACTTATGTGGAAAGTGGAAGTAATTTTATAAATTATTCATTTTGGGTTATTCTTGTTTCTTTTTTGTGTGCTTTAATAAGTATCACTTTTTGGACTTTTGTTGGTAAATTTTTTAGAAGATTTGCGACAAATGAGAAATTTATCAAGGTATTTAATTATGTTATGTCATGTCTCTTATTGTCTTGTATTGCAACATTTTATCTATAATTTGATTCATAATTTAGACGAAATAATCTATAAGATGTAAAATTATGAAACCTGGAAATAAAAATTCTTATAAATCATTAAAATCTATAAATATAAATGGAAAAGATTATAAGTATTATTCTTTAGTAGAAGCAGAAAAAAATGGACTTCCAAATATTTCAAAATTGCCAAAATCCTTAAAAGTTCTTTTAGAAAATTTACTTAGATATGAGGATGATTTATCAGTAACAAAAGCTCAAATAGAGGCAATTAAAAATTGGATCAAGGAAAAAAAATCTTCTACAGAAATTGCATATAGACCGGCAAGAGTTTTATTACAAGATTATACTGGCATACCTGCTGTAGCAGATCTAGCAGCCATGCGTGAAGCTGTAAAAGAAAAAAATAAAGATCCAAATTCTATTAACCCTTTATCTTCTGTCGATTTAGTTATAGACCATTCCGTTCAGGTTGATCAGTCAGCAAAATCAGATTCATTTGAAAAAAATGTAGACATAGAATTTAAAAGAAATGGTGAAAGATATTCTTTTTTAAAATGGGGCCAACAAGCTTTTAATAATTTTCGAATTGTTCCCCCAGGAACCGGTATTTGTCATCAAGTTAATTTGGAATATTTATCAAAAGTAGTATGGACAGAAAAATATCAAGATGATGAGTATTTATTTCCAGATACTTTAGTTGGAACCGATAGTCACACGACTATGGTTAATGGATTATCAGTTCTTGGCTGGGGAGTTGGGGGGATAGAAGCAGAAGCAGGAATGTTAGGACAACCAATCTCTATGCTGATCCCTGAGGTGATAGGTTTTGAGTTAAAAAACAAAATGCCCGAGGGAACTACTGCAACAGATTTAGTTTTAACTGTTGTTAAAATTTTAAGAGACAAAGGTGTTGTTGGAAAATTCGTCGAATTTTATGGAGATGGATTAAAAAATCTTACACTTGCTGATAGGGCGACTATTGCCAATATGGCGCCTGAATATGGTGCTACGTGTGGTTTTTTTCCAATAGATGATGAAACTTTAAAATATTTAAGATTTTCAGGAAGAGACGAACACACCGTTATTACCGTAGAAAAATATGCAAAAGAACAAGGTTTTTGGGCTAGTGATCAAATTGAATTTACAGATACAGTTTCACTAGATATGTCTTCTATTGTTCCGACTATTTCTGGACCAAAAAGACCTCAAGACAAAGTATTGTTAAACGAAGCATCCGCAGGATTTAAAAAAGTATTTGAAAGCAATACAGAAAGAAAAGAAAAATATACTTCAAAGGTTAGTGGTACTGATTTTGAAATTAAAGACGGTTCTATATTAATTGCCGCTATAACATCTTGTACAAATACATCGAACCCAAATGTTTTAATTGGAGCAGGATTATTAGCAAAAAAAGCAGTTGAATTAGGATTAAAAACAAAACCCTGGGTAAAGACTTCATTGGCTCCGGGATCAAAAGTTGTAACTGATTACTTAGAAAAAGCTGGACTAAATAAATATTTGGATAATTTAGGTTTTAATTTAGTAGGATATGGATGTACAACTTGTATAGGAAATTCTGGTCCATTACCTGAAAATATTATTGAAGCAATAGAAAAAAAAAATATATATGCAGTCTCAGTTTTATCTGGAAATAGAAATTTTGAGGGTCGTATATCTCCAAATATTAAAGCAAACTATCTAGCTTCTCCACCACTTGTTGTTGCTTATGCCTTAGCTGGTCATATGGAATTAGATTTATATAAAGATCCTCTAGGAAAAGATAAAAATGGAAAAGATGTATATTTAAAAGATATATGGCCATCAAATAAAGAGATAGAAGAGACTTTAAGGCAAGCATTAAATCCTGAAATGTTTGTAAAAAGATATTCAAATGTGTCTGAAGGACCAATTCAATGGCAAAAAATTAAAACTGAAAAAAGTAGTATTTACAACTGGGACCAAGGATCAACATATGTAAAAAAACCACCTTTTTTTGAAAATTTACCAGATAAGCCAGAAGGGTTTAAAAAAATAAAAGATGCAAGACCATTATTAATCTTAGGAGACATGGTCACAACAGACCACATATCGCCAGCTGGCTCAATTCAAAAAGAAAGCCCAACAGGTGAATATTTTATGGAACATCAGATTTTACCAAAAGATTATAATTCTTATGGATCAAGAAGAGGTAACCATGAAGTTATGATGCGAGGAACATTTGCAAATATTAGAATTAGAAATGAAATTGCACCAGGAACCGAAGGGGGGTTTACAAAATTATACCCCGAAGGAAAAGTTATGCCAATCTACGATGCTGTCGTAGAATATAAAAAAAGAGGAACAGATTTAGTAGTTATTGGCGGTAAAGAATATGGAACAGGCTCTTCAAGAGATTGGGCAGCAAAAGGTACAAAGTTATTAGGCGTCAAAGCTGTTATAGCGGAAAGTTTTGAGAGAATACATAGATCAAACTTAATAGGAATGGGCATATTACCTTTACAATTTATTGAAAATATAAATAGAAAAAATTTAAGTTTAAAAGGTTCTGAATTAATAAGTGTTATAAATTTAGAAAAAGGGATTAACCCATCCGAGAAAGTTGAGTTACAAATAAAATATAATACTGGAGATATTAAAAAAATTAAAACATTATGCAGAATTGATACAAAAAATGAATTGGAGTATTATAAAAATGGAGGAATACTTCAATATGTTTTAAGGAATATGATTTAATTATGGATGAAGATTTAGCAGCAATTAACACAAGTAACAGAAGTCAAAAAATTAGAGATTTTATAGTTAAATTTAAAAAACACATAATTTCATTTTTTGGTATTACAATATTAATAGTTTTTGGTTATTTTATTTATGGAGATATCCAAAAAAAAAATAAAATTAAAATAGCCAATATGTATAATAAAGTAACGGTTGACTATTACTCAGGGGATGAAAAAAATATTAAAAAAAAATTAATTCAGATAATAAAAAAAAAAGATAAAACTTATTCACCATTGTCTTTATATTTTTTATTAGAAAATAAAATAATTACTGAAAATACCAAAATAAATGAGCTTTTTGATTTAGTAATAAATGAAATAAATTTGGAAAAAGAAATAAAAAATCTAGTAATTTATAAAAAAGGTTTATTTAATTCAGAATTTGAAACAGAAAACAATCTTATTAAAATCTTAAATCCAATAATTAACTCAGAAAGTATATGGAAATCCCATGCATTATATCTGATGGGTGAATATTTTTACCATAAAAATGAAAAACAAAAATCGAAAGAATTTTTTGAAAAAATTTTAATTCATGAAAAAAGCAACTTATCTATTAAAGAAGAAGCACAAAAAAGGTTAAATAGAGATTTTAGTGAATAAAATAATTGTAATTGTATTTGTTTTTTTACTAACAACTAATTGTTCATTTAATAGTAAATCAAAGTTTTGGACAAAAGAAAAAAAAATACAAGTAGATCAAGACTCAAAAATTACTGAGATATTTAAAAAAGAAAAAATATTTGAAAAAGAATTAAATCCTGAACTTAAAATAAAACTTTCAGCTAAACCAATTAAAAATAGTTTTATTAATAATTTTGATAACAATAATGGTAGAACAAACTATAATGGTAGTTTAAAAAAGAGTTCAAGATTCAAATTCACAAAAATTGATAAGTTTGACTTTACCGAGCCAGAAATAATATTTGATAATGACAATCTAATTTTTTTTGACAACAAAGGTTCAATACTAAAATTTGACAATGCATCCAGGTTAATTTGGAAAAAAAATTTTTATAAAAAGTATGAAAAAAAATTAAAACCATTGCTGTCATTTGCGAATAATGAAAAAGTATTAATAGTTACTGATAATTTAGCAAAATTTTATAGTATTGATATTAACTCTGGTGAATTATTATGGGAACATAGAAATCCATCACCATTTAATTCTCAAGTCAAAATTTACAAAGATAAGTTCTTTGCAGTAGACTTTGACAATATTTTAAGATGTTATTCTTTAAAAAATGGTAAAGAAATCTGGCAATTTAAGACCGAAAAATCTTTCATAAAATCGCAAAAAAAACTATCTTTATTAATTGTTAATGAAAAAGTTATTTTTAATAATTCTTTGGGCGACATCACGTCTGTAGATATCAAAAATGGAGGAATGCTATGGCAAACTCCAACTCAATCTACTTCTATTTATGAGGATACATTTTCACTTAAAACTTCTGATCTAATTGCCTCAAATGGTTTAATATTATTTTCTAATAATAAAAATGAGTTTTATTCATTAGACATGAACAAAGGTAATTTAAATTGGAAACAAAAAATTAACTCTAATTTAAGACCCACCCTAATAGGTGATTTAATTTTTACAGTATCTTTGGAAGGGTTTTTGGTTGTTGTTGATAAAAAAAATGGAAACGTAATTAGATCAACAGATATTTTTAAAAAATTTTCTAAGAAAAAAAGAAAAATAATTAAACCTATAGGATTTATAGTTGGTTTGGACAAAATTTATTTAACAACTAGTAATGGTAGATTGCTAATAATTGATATTCTGTCTGGTAAAACTATTTCTATTTTAAAAATCGATAATAAAAAAATATCAAGACCATTTGTGTTAAATCAAAATTTATTTATAATTGAAAAAAACTCTATTATAAAACTTGATTAAATGTTTTTAAAGCTTTTGGAAAAAATAGGTAGAAAAAAAATTGTTTTAGATCGAGGCCCATCACATCCTAATTTTCACCAAGCAAAGCCTTGGATGAATAGATATTATATTTTATTTCGACACAGGCCTAAGTGGTTCCCTTTTAATATTTTAATTCATGAAATGCTTTCGGACGATCATGGAGAGGGTGTCCATAATCATACTTTTCCATATATGACTATAATTTTAAGAGGAGGTTATTGGGAAACTTTAAAAAGTGGAAAATATTGGAGAGCACCAGGATATATAGGTTTTAGATCAGCAAACAATTTACATAGAGTTGATTTAGAACCTGGAACAAGACCTTTAACTTTGTTTTTTTCAGGACCTTTTGGCCTTCGTAAAGGCCCTAGATCAGATTATGGGATTGACTTTAAAATCAAGAAGTAGATGAATAGTCACTTATTATTTTTGTTTTTAAGAAGCAATTAAATAAAAGGATTATAAGCCCATTGAAGTATAGCTTGACGTTGTCTTTTTCTACAGCTTAAATCACCTTCTTCACAATTTTTTTTAATTGCTTTTACATGTCTAGTAAAATTTTTCCATCTCTTTATTTGAATTTCATCAATTTTTTTTATTCGTCTACCGTTTGAATATCTGCAGTACCACTGAAACCAACCAAGTGGATCTTCTTTAAAAATCCAGCCTTTGTCCTGCCATTCTTTTCTAGACAATCCTGCTTTGACTTTAAATTTATTTAATTTTACATCAAATTCTTTACTTATTTTTGCATTACTAAACCAAGATTTTGGATATTCTTTAGTATTAGAACCAAAGTAAGAACCACCAAAAACTCCTAATTCTAACATTTTTTTAGGTGTAAGCTCAGGTTTAAATATTTTATAAAAATCTATATTTTCAGAATTTTTTTTATATTTTTTTTTCATTATTATTCGTTTAATAATTTTTGGTATAGCTCTTCATCTGCATCACCTTCACAACCAAATAATAATATATTTGAATTTTCATTAAGATTTAATTTTTTTTTAATTTCAGGGTCATTATTCATACCAATTAAGCTTATAATTCCAGGAGTTGAACATTCTCCACCTATAATTTTTTCATTACTAAATTCACAATTTGCTAAAGATTTTACAGTTTTAGAAATACAATTATCAGAGACAGTTACGCAATGGCTTACAGAATTTTTAAGAATTTCCCAAGGAACTAAAGATACTTCGTCACAAGACATTCCACCCATTAAACTTTCTTTTTTAATAGAAATTTTTTCTAATTTGCCAGCCTTAATACTTTCTAAAACGCATGCTGCACTTTCTGGTTCTACAACAATAATTTTAGGAATATCATTTAAGTATCTAGCTATACCAGCTACCATAGCGGCCGCCATTCCACCAACTCCTGCCTGCAGTATCACGTGAGAAATTTTTTCGTTTTTTATCTGTTGAGAAATTTCTTTCATCATTACAGAGTATCCAGCCATAGTTAATTTTGGTACTTGTTTATAATCTTCCCACGCAACATCCTGAACAATTTGCCAGTTATTTTGTTTTGATTGCTTAATACATTCTTTTAAAGAGTTATCGTAGTTTCCATTCACTCTTATGATATCTGCACCAAAGCTTCTCATTGCTTCTGCTCTAAATTCACTAACATATTCACTAATAAAAATTTTACATTTTAGTCCTAATTTGCTTGATCCCCAAGCAACTGATCTTCCATGGTTGCCTGCTGTAGCAGTAGAAACAACTATTTCTTTATTTCCTTTTGTTATTTTTTCAACAGCATAAGCTCCTCCTAAGGCTTTAAACGATTTCAAACTAAATCTTTTTGACTCATCTTTATAAAATATTTTATTAAACTTTAATTTTTCAGCAAGTTTATTTAAGTTTAATAATGGAGTAGGCGAATAATTATCCCATTTAGAAATTATTTTATAAGCCTCATCGATATCTTCTTTGTTAAGGATTTTTAAAATATTCTCTTTATCGAAATTATATTTTTTGTTCTCTAAAAATTTAGAAATTTGCCAAATACTATCTAAATTGATTGTTTTCATTTATTTTAACAATCAAGGGTATTTTTTCTTTCCCAATCAGTTATAGGGTCTTTTTTATTAAATGATTCTTGCCTATTAAATTCATCTATTTCTTCTTTCTTTAGCTTAATGTAACTATTTATTACATCTTCTCCAAAAGCTTCTTTTAGCTCTTTACTATCTTCAAGCTCTTTAATTGAGTCTTCAATCTCATCAGGTAATTTTTTAAGATGTGAATAGTTTTTGTAATCTGTATACATATTGCAATTGAGTGGTTCTCCAGGATCAGTCCTATTATTAAGACCTTCTAAGCCTGCAGCGATCACACCCGCTTGAAGTAAATAGGGATTTGAAGATCCATCCATCAATCGTAACTCAAATCTACCTGGATCTGGTATTCTAATCATGTGTGTTCTATTATTTCCAGAATAAGAAATACTACTTGGAGACCAGGATGCCCCTGATTTTGTTGGAGGAGCGTTTATTCTTCTGTAGCTATTTACTGTTGGATTAAAAAACGCTGCAAGTGGTTGTGCTAATTTCATGATTCCACCTAAAAAATTATAAGCAGTTTTACTTAAACCTAGTCTATCACTATTTTCTAAAAATTTATTTTGTTTGTCCTTCCATAATGAAATATGGGCATGACATCCATTTCCAGTTAAATTTTCAAAAGGTTTTGGCATGAAGGTAGCTCTTAAGCCATGTTTTTCCGCAATAGTCTTAACCATAAATTTAAAAAAAGTGTGTCTGTCCGCAGTAGTTAAACTATCAGAATAATCCCAATTCATTTCAAATTGACCATTAGCATCCTCATGATCATTTTGATAAGGATTCCACCCAAGCTCAATCATACAATCACATATCTCTTTTATTAAATCATATCTTCTCATTAATGCTGATTGATCATAACAGGGCTTAGATTGAGTATCTCTATCATCTGCTATTTTTGAACCATCTTGTGTGATTAAAAAATATTCACATTCCACTCCAGACTTCATAGTTAAATCTTTCTTTGAAAGTTTTTCAATTTGGTTTTTTAATATTACTCTCGGCGATGCCTTAACCGGTTTGCCGCCCATCCACAAGTCTGATGCTAACCAACCTACTTCTTTATTCCAAGGTAATTGAATTAAACTATCGGGATCAGGTATAGCAAACATATCCGTATCAGCCGGGGTCATATCTAGCCATGTTGCAAATCCAGCAAATCCAGCTCCATTTTTTTGCATTTCTCCTATTGCTTGTGCAGGTACCAGTTTGGATCTTAAAACACCAAATAAGTCTACAAAACTAATTAAGAAGTATTTAATTTTTTTGGATTTAGCTATTGATGATAAGTTTTTTGGCATAAATTAATCTAGCATATTTTTATTTAAAAAAAGAAGTAATTGTTTCCCAATAAAATATTGTATTAACAGTAATAATAATAATAACAGCTAAAATTACTCCGTATTTAGCCTTAGGCCAAGCTATCCTAGCCATTTTACTTGGAGTTTTATTTATATTTTCTTTATCTTCCATAGACATTGTATATTTCATCATCAATTACTGCGTTAAAGGAAATAGATCTTCTTTCTTCGTTTGTGTCTTTAAAAGGAAAGACTGTATGCATTAAATAGTTTGGAAAAAAATAAAAGTCACCAACAGAAGGAATTAAATCTAATGTAGAGTGACACAAAAACATTCTTGAACCATGAATCAGCTGTAAATTGCCACCTCTATAAGTAAGCTCTTTACCTTTTTGTGAGTGTTTACCCATATTCGTTGGAACTTTTAAAAAGCCTGCACCAGAAATATGTCCCCCATGCCAGTGAGTAGGATTATATTCATTTTGAAATTGTCTGACAATCCATGAGTTTTTTACTTCAAACTTTGTAACCTCTTTGTTAGTTTCTAATTTTATCCACTGTTTTACGCAAAATGCTAAAAAATTATACCAGCCTGAATTTTTTATAAAATCATGTTCAAGTACAAATTCCTGCGTTACATCTCCAACAAGGTTTTTCCCTACATCTAAATCTTTACTCTTTTTTTCATCTTTTACTGTTTCCTCCACATAATTGTTTAGTTTTGTAATTATATTTTCAGGAATTTTTACATGAAATATCGAAGGTCCAAACTTTTTTATAAGTCTGTATTGAATTTTATTTTCCATTTATAAATTATAGATGGGTTTGGTATTGTTTTAAATAACTTTTATAGATAAAAATTTTTTCAAGGGCGCATATAAAATGCGCCCTTAAATTTAAACGTTAATTACCAGTCGGTAATATTGCTTTTATGATCGTTTGCACTGTGTCTTTTTCTAGCTAATTTTTCTAGTTCTTCAGACTCCTGCATATTCGCTAAAACATGCCAGCCAATCCAAATAACTATTCCAACTATAACTAGTACAGTTTCTGTGCCTACGCCGGGATAAACTGCTCCGGCAACTTCTTTAGCACTTAGATGATCTATCCAGTTTGTTACTGTAGCCATATTTATCTCCTTTACCTAGTTGATGAGGAAACTGCTTTTTCATCACTTTTAGCAGCCTCCAACATATTATAGTCTAGACCCGCTATCTCTACTTCTCTTGGAATTCTAAGTTTACCCATTCCATGAAGTATTTTAGCGATAATCCAACCTGGTAAGAAACCAAGTAGTCCAAACATTATTAATGCACCTATAAACATTCCTAAAGGATTGATAGCTGCATAGTTTGATCCATCCCACATAGCTCCAACACTATAACCAGATGATGGATAACCATTTAGAACAAATCCACAGATTACTAGACCTACAAATCCAGCATAACCATGTACTGCTACAGCTCCAACAGCATCATCAATTTTGAACTTACGTTCAACCCAATAATGAAGTTTGTATGCAATAACAACACCGATCATACCAATGATCATTGATTGTATTGGATGATATAAGTCATTTCCTGCAGATGCACATATGATTCCTGCTAGACCACTTGAGTAAGTCCAGAAAGGATCACCTTTAGCTACGATATATCCTGCTAATAAACCACCCGATAAAGACATCAAGAAGTTCATAGTAATACCGCTAAGTGTAGTAGGAGTTACATATATGTTTGTTGCAGTCCAGTAAGTTACGCCTTCCATACCATATTCAGGCCCTAAATCAAATATTGGTATATTACATGCAGCATAAAATCCCCAGAACCCAGTATAAATTAAAAATAATCCAACTGTAACAAGCCAAGGATTTCTTGGTCCAATATTTCTTGGTTCACCACTTGATGAAAATTTACCGATTCTTGGTCCTAAAACTGCTAAGATACCTAGAGCAAATCCTCCTGCAATTGCGTGAATTACTCCCGATGCATAAGCATCGTGGTATCCTAATAATTTTAACATCCAACCATCAAAGTGCCATCCCCAAGCAGCGTCGATTGTCCAGAACACTGAACCAATTGCTATTGCCAAAATTCCAAAAGCAAAAGTAGTAATTCTTTCAATTACAGCACCAGAAACGATTGATGCAGCTGTCCATGAAAATAGTAAGAACGCGGCCCAGAACACTCCAGAGATGTGATCTCCTAAATTAACAGCCATTAATTGGCTATTAGGCATATACCACTTGGCACTAAAAGTTGATTCATCTGTTATTAGTGCAGCACTTTCATTCATTATTGAAGGTGCTAGTCCTGGTCCTGTTGGAAATGCCCAGTAAATCCACCAACCAAAGAAAAACCATGTTACCGTTACTAGAGGTATTAACATTGTATTTTTCATTAAAGTATGTTGGTGATGTTTATAACGTGATGCGCCCACTTCATACATACAGAACCCTACGTGAATTAAAAACATAAGTACTACCGTCACCCAGTAGTAAAATTCTGTAAATATGGTCGTGAGAGCGCCTAATTGATCAGTCATAATCTTCCTCCCATATTAATTAGACAAACCTTATGAAAATTTATGGGTTGTGACAATTTAAACTGTTAGAAAAAACCTAATATAGACGCAAAAAAATAAAAAAATATCAACTTAAGATTGTGTTTAGTATAAAGATTAATTTAAAATTACAATTTTATAATCCATATTTTTCAATTGCTTTACCAAATGATTTTTCAAGTTTATCAATCTGATCTTTATTTAATACTGATGAATAATAATGATTTTTTCCAACATTCATAAAAGAATTTTTTACTAATCCCATAGCATCATTATTAAAGAAGCTATTTAATTTTTTGTTTCTTTCAAAAATTTCAATTTTTTTTAATTTTTCAAAGGATGTATTTTTTTTTACTATTTGAATTTTTGTATTATCAATTTTAATATTTAAAAAATTACCTAATTTTATTATTTGATTTTCAAAATCATATAGAAGATCAGAATATTTGAATAGACCAAATTTCAAATTAGAATTTACCCAACCATCTAAATGTTCATACCAGTTTGGAAAATTTTTAAAACGAGGCAAAGTATAGTTTACGCAAAAAAAATCAACTAAATCATCGATCTTATCTTTGCTAATATCATAATAATTGATCAAAGAAACAAAAACATCTAAAGGATTTCTAATTATAATAATTACTTTTTCTAAAGGAAAATTTTTTATTTGGTTATAACCAAAGTGTGTTTTTAAATAAATATTAGCATAATCATCAATTTTTTCTGTATCGAATACAAATTGATTATTTTTAATTTTTAGTAATAGATGTAAATCTGGAACCTTATTTTTAATATTTAAGGAATTATTATTTTCTTCATTTTTGTTATTATAAAGTAGTTCATAAATTATAAAACGCATCCAGGTATTCCCGGATTTTGGAAATGAAGTGATTATATTCAATTTTATAAAATTTTTATATATTTAGAATTTTAAATAAGCTTTTTTAAGATCAACCAATGGATGGTTTGGAGACATTTGGAACTTAACCAGTAGCTCTCGAGCGATCATATCCCTATCTTGTTGATTATCAGGTAATTTAATTTTTTTTGGAATTGTTACCCAACCATTAGCATTTCTATCAAAAACAGCTGGTCTATCTTCTTCATATCCCATATGAACATCTTCTAACCAATTAAGATCATCCCAACCCATATGCTCAATATATTTTTTTAAAAATGGTGTAAGTTTTTTGTAATCAGGTAATAAGTTTACATCGTATCTATAACCGATAGTTTGACCAATCATTTTTTCTCTTGCTGTTTCTTTCTTTTTTCCTAGTTGGCCTTTGGCTACTTTGATCTTTTTATTTTTCTTTTTTTTTGCCATATGTATCTCTAAATTTTATGGAAATCATCAACTCCTACTGTATGATTTGTGCCTGATAATGGAACTTTTGCTAATGCAGAAGCTTCCATAGTTAATGCAGCCATATCTTCTGGCTCTAAAGAATGAATATTTGTTTTACCACATGCTCTTGCTAATAATTGAGCTTCCAAAGTCATTGTATGTAAATAATTATAAACTCTTAAAGCAGCTTCATCAGGATTTAATCTTTTTCTAAGTTTTGGATCTTGAGTTGCAACACCAACAGGACAACGACCTGTGTGACAGTGATAACAATGACCAGCAGGAACACCCATTTCTTTTTCAAAATTTGACTCTGGAATTTCTTTATTGCAGTTAAGAGCTATCATAGCTCCAGTTCCAATTGCTATTGCATCAGCACCTAAAGCTAAAGCCTTTGCCATGTCAGCACCATCTCTTACACCTCCGGCATATATAAGTGTTACTTTTCCAGTTTTACCTACATCATCAATAGCTCTTCTTGCTTCTCTAATTGCAGCTATTCCAGGTATTCCTGTATTAGCAGCTGCAATGTGTGGTCCTGCACCAGTTGATCCTTCCATTCCATCTAAATAAATAGAGTCTGGATCACACTTAGCAGCCATACGAACATCGTCATAAACTTTTGCTGCACCAAGTTTTAATTGAATTGGCACTTTATTTTTAGTTAGCTCTCTAAGCTCTTGAACTTTTAATGCTAAATCATCTGGTCCTAACCAGTCAGGGTGTCTTGCAGGTGATCTTTGATCGATACCAGCTGGTAATGATCTCATTTCTGCTACTTGATCAGTTACTTTTTGACCCATTAGGTGACCACCCATACCAACTTTTTGTCCTTGTCCAATAAATACTTCTATTCCATCTGCAAGTTGTGCGTGGTGAGGGTTAAATCCATATCTTGATTGAATACATTGATAATACCATTTTTCAGAATATCTTCTTTCATCAGGTATCATACCACCTTCTCCTGAACATGTAGCCGATCCTGCCATTGTAGCACCTCTTGCTAGAGCAGTTTTTGCTTCATACGAAAGAGCTCCAAAACTCATACCAGTTATATAAACAGGAATATCTAATTCTATTGGATTTTCACATCTTGGGCCTATTACAGTTTTTGTTTCACACTTTTCTCTATAACCTTCAATTACAAATCTTGTTAAAGTTCCAGGCAAGAATACCAAATCGTCAAATGTTGGAATTTTTTTCATCAATGCCATTCCACGCATTCTGTATCTTCCTAACTGAGCTTTAATATGAATATCGTCAATAACCTCAGGAGTAAAAATTGCATTATAACCTAGTAAACTTTTATTTCGTTTTGCAAAATCACTTTTACCGTTTGAGTGACCGTTAGCTTTTCCATTTTTCTTCTTTGCCATTATATAGCTCCTTTTTTCTCTGTTGGTTCTAAAGCGTCGTAGTTCCAAAGTTTTTTACCAGAAACAATTTTAGTCATTTTTGATAAGTCAATATTACTACCAATTTCAGCTACTTTAAGTTTTCTAGTTAACCATTCTATATCATTTTTTGTCATGGGGGCTTCTACCGCATCACTACCGAATGAACCAATTTTTCCTCCCACATATATAGTTCCATCATACATAGAGTCTCCAAGGTTAATTCCTACATCCCCTAAAATAACTATTCTACCTCTTTGCATCATAAAACCTGTAAATGCACCTGCATCTCCACCAACAATTATAGAACCACCTTTTTGGTCAATTCCAGTTCTTGCTCCTACACTTCCTTTACAAATTAAATCTCCTCCTCTAATAGCCGCACCAAAACATGATCCTGCATTTTTTTCTATAACAACTTTTCCAGCCATCATATTTTCAGCACAAGACCAGCCGACACGTCCTTTAACTGTTACTATCGGTCCATCAATTGATCCAACACCAAAATATCCCAAGCTTCCTTCAAAAATTAAATTAAGTTTATTTAGTATTCCAACACCTAAACTATGTTTTCCTTGGGGGTTTTTAATTACAATTGTTCCATAACCTTCACTCATAAGTCGATCTATTTTTTCATTTGCAAGTTTACAATCCATATCCTTAACATCTAATTCAGTTCTTTTATTAAAATCAACATCATAAGTTCCCCAATAAAAGAAATTTTCTGCTTCGTCAGGATTAAAAAATTTTTGCTGAGTTTTTCCAGTAAGCACTTCAGTGTGCATACCCATTGACTGAGCTTTAGTTTTTTTTGTATCAGGTTTTAAATTTGCCATACTTTAACCTCCCCATCAAATGGATCATAAGTATCAATTTCTTGTGGAAGAATAGATCTAATTGCTATTTCTTCAGACCCCATTGCTACCAAATCATCAGACTCGTATAGTACTAATGGTTTTGCAGCCATTGTATCTTTTGCCATTCCTAATGAGTCTTTTGTTGCTACAAAATAAGTAAAAACACCATCAAGTCCTGTAAGAGACTGTTTCATTCCTTCTTCTAATGTTGCTCCATTTCTCATTTTTTCAGCAAGGAACACTGCAATTAGTTCAGAGTCGCACTCTGACATAAAACGCATACCTTTATTTTCAAGCACCCTTCTATTATTCCAATAATTTGTTAATTGACCATTATGAACTACTGAAACGTCGGCAAAAGGATAACCCCAAAAGGGGTGAGCAGACTTAATGTCTACACCGGACTCAGTTGCCATTCTTGCATGTCCAATACCGTGCGTACCTTGTACTTTACTTAATCCGTATCTTTCTGAAACAGCTGTAGCATCTCCAAGATCTTTTATAAGCTCAAGAGATTTTCCAATAGAAAGTATTTCAACACTCTCAATACTTTCAATCGCTTTTGAAAAATCCATTAAATCTTTATCGAATTTAATTTCATATCTATAAGAATATGGGGTTAACTTTTCTTCTTTAACAATTGATGCTCCTAAGTCTGAAAGTTTTTGATTTACAAGCTTTTTTCTTTCATCGTAAACACTTTCATCTTCATTTACTGAAGTGCTACCTTCTCCAACATTTTCACCAACTTTAAATCTCATTATAAAATTTTGGCCATCATTATTCGCGTAAAGCGCATATCCTGTAGAGTCAGGTCCTCTATGTTTTAAAGCCTGAAGCATATCTTGTAGTTCTTTGCCTACGTTTGAAGTTTTTCCTCTATGAATTAACCCTGCTATTCCACACATATATTTCCTTTTTTTTATTATGGTAAACAATCTAAATATGTATCAAGATCCCATTGCGTGGTAGCACCTAAGAATTTTTCCCATTCATCATTTTTGTACCAATGGAAAACTTTATACATTTCGTCTGGCATTGCAGATTTAATAACCTCATCCTCTGCTAATCTATCTAAAGCTTCACCTAGACTTAATGGAAGTTTCTTAACATCTTTACCAGCCTTTTTAGCCTCATACATACTTCTAGACTCAGGTTTTGATGGTTTTAGATTTTTTGAAATACCGTGGTCACAAGCTTTTAATAATGCTGCGCCCAACAGATATGGGTTGTGCATAGAGTCTACAGATCTATACTCAAATCTTCCTGGAGCAGAAACTCTTAAACCACAAGTTCTGTTTTGATATCCCCAATCAGCATAAACTGGAGCCCAAAAACCCTGATCCCAAAGTCTTCTGTAAGAATTGACAGTTGAAGATCCTAAAGCTGTTAAAGCAGGCAAGTGTTCCATTATTCCAGCAATGGACTGCAAACCAACTTTACCTGGCATTTGCATATCTTTAGTATCAGGCATAAAAGTATTTGTACCTCCCTGAACATAACCAAAAACTTCCTCAACTCCGGGTAATTTTTTATTACCTAATTTGTTTGTTACAACTTTTCCACCTTTCCATAAGGACATATTTGTGTGACAACCACTTGCAGACACACCCATAAACGGTTTAGTCATAAAGCATGCTATTAAATTATGTTCTCTTGCTACTTGAGCACAAATTTGTCTGTAAGTAGAAAGTCTATCAGCGTTTCTTAAAACGTTATCGTAAGTCCAGTTTAATTCTAATTGTCCTGGAGCATCTTCATGGTCACCCTGGATCATATCTAAACCCATCGCAGAAGCGTATTCAATTACCTTCATAAACACAGGTCTCAATGACTCAAATTGATCAATGTGATAACAATATGGTTTAGAAAAACCTTCTCCAGTAGGAGTTCCATCAGCATTTTTTGTCAACCACATCATTTCAGGTTCCGTTCCAACTCTTAATTCTAAACCATGTTTCTTCTGGAATTCATCCATAAAAATTTTCAAATTACCTCTGCAATCAGAAGTTAAATGACCACCTGGATTTTGTCTTTCTTCTCTATTTCTAAAACAAGTTACAAAAACTCTTCCAATTCTTTTGTCCCACGGTAATTGACAGAAAGTTTCCGGGTCAGGTATACCAACAAGTTCCATAGCTTCAGGACCGTAACCAATATAATTTTTGTGTCTGTCTACAAATAAGTTTGCTGTAGATCCATAAACTAATTGAAAACCTTTTTCCGCCGTTCTTTCCCAATGGTCTGCGGGAATTCCTTTACCAACAACACGTCCAGTTACAGATATAAATTGATAATAAATGTATGTAATTCCTAATTCGTTAATTTTTTCTCTAACTTTTTTTACTAGCTTATCTCTTCCTGGTTGGTTTACATGTTTTTCTAGATCTGTCATTTTTCCCTCTTAACTATTTTAAGACCAAAAAGGTAACTGAAAAAAAAACTTCTGTCTACTTAGATAAACTAACTCCAAGGAAATGGACTGTTCGAAGTGGGGTGAAGTTCCCCTTTCGCGTATCGATTGAATCTAAACGGTTTTAATAAGTTACTTTCTTGACCTAAAATTTCTTGCGCAACCAAGTGTCCAACACCAATCATTTTGTAACCATGATTTGCGTCTGCTATCATGTATACATTTTCAAAAAATCTATCAAAAATTGGAAATGAATCTGGCGTTAAACATCCAAGTCCACCCGACGGACCTTTTCTGTATAAATTAGATTTACCTTCAAATCTTTTTTGACAATGAGCTAAAGCAGATGACCACATGTCAGCAAACTCGTTTGTTGTTTGATACTCCGGCGACTCTAAACCGTAAGGATCAACATTTACTTTATCAAAATGTTTTTGAACTATATAGGGTGAGGTACCACCTTGTACACCCAAACCCTCAATATCAGGTTTGTAGTATATACCCCACAATTTATCAGTAATTAATTTCTTATCTTTATCTGAATATAAAGGAGCATCAGTATCTACATGAATCACTGGCGGTTGCTTACCATCATTAGTTCTTAAGTAGTCAGCTTCTACTCCCAAAACGCCTTCTTGTAAAAACCAATATTTCCACATATCAACTTCATGTGTTTTTCCATCTTGTCCTTTAATTTCTGCAGTTTTTGGAAGTTCTAACATATTCCAAAAATCTCTAACCCACGGACCTGCACCGACAACAACTTGGTCACATTCTATAGTACCTTTATCAGTTACCACTCCAGTAACTGCATTACTATTACTTCCTCTTTTGAAACCTGTTACCTTAACACCTTTGTGTACATTTACCCCGTTTGAGTTTGCTTTACTTTCTAAAGCTTTAATTGAGTCTTTATTAAAAGCGTATCCACCTTTTTTTTCATGAAGTACAGATGTAATCCCTTTTGCTTGCCAATCATCAAAAATTCCTTTCATGTACTTTGAGCAGTCTTTTTCACCTTCAATAAAAACTGAATCATAACCTATAGCTTTTTGTTGTTCATAAATACTAGCTACATCTTTATGCATAACTTCAGGTGAAATTTGCATATATCCTACGGCATTATATTTAAAAGCTTTTGGATCACTTTCCCAAACACTTACTGAATGAGCCATTAATTCTCTCATTGCGGGTTGAAAATAATTGTTTCTTACAACTCCACAAGCTATTCCACTTGCTCCAGCAGCAGTATCTTTTTTTTCTAAGACTACAATTTCACCAGGATTTTTATATGTTTCAGATAATTTCCAAGCTGTGCTTAGACCGTGAATTCCACCACCAATAATAACTACTTTAGCTTTAGTTGGCAAATTTGACATAAATTCTATTTGTTACCTGAATCACTAACAAAAGAAAAAAACTTATTAAAGTTCTTTTTAAATATCTAAAAAGTATATATAAAAATCATACCTTAATTTTTGTATTTTTAGCTTAATATAAAAATTTATACTTATTTTATGAGCCATAAATTTTATAAACCAGCAAAGTCTAGGTTGCAGAGAAGTGAATTAGCAGTGCCAGGGTCATCACCTAAAATGTTTGAAAAAGCATTAAATTCAAATTCTGACTATATTTTTTTAGATCTTGAAGATGCTGTTTCCCCAAACGATAAAATTCCTGCACGTCAAAATGTTATTAAGGCACTCAAAGAAATTAATTGGAAAGAGAAAGGAAAAACTATTTCTGTAAGAATTAATAGTTTGGATACTCATTATATGTATCGAGATTTGGTAGAAATTGTAGAGGAGGCAGGCGACAAAGTAGATACAATATTGGTACCAAAAGCAGGTACAGCCAGTGATGTTTACATGGTTGATTGTTTGTTAACACAAATTGAAGCTAATAAAAAAATAAAAAATAAAATAGGAATTGAATGTTTAATTGAAACAGCTTTAGGAATGTCGAATATAAAAGATATTGCAAAATCTAGTAGTAGATTAGAAGCTCTGCATTTTGGCGTGGCAGACTATGCTGCAAGTTTAAGAGCAAGAACAGTAGTGATAGGAGGATTAAATCCTGATTATCCCGGCGATCAATGGCACCACGGTTTGTCTAAACTGGTTATGACATGTAGAGCTTACGGCTTAAGAGCGATCGACGGACCATTTGGAGATTTTAATGATAGCAATGCATATATAGCATCAGCAAAAAGAGCAGCTGCAATTGGGATTGAAGGCAAATGGGCAATACATCCATCTCAAATTGATTTAGCAAATAAAGTTTTTTCTCCACCAGAATCTGAAGTAAATAAAGCTAAAAGAATTCTTGAAGAACTAGATAAAGCTGCAAAAGAAGGAAAAGGAGCTGCACAACTAGATGGAAGGATGATTGATGCAGCATCTGCACGTATGGCAGAAAATATTGTAAATATAGATAAACTTATTCAAAATAAATAAAATGGATATTCACGAGTATCAAGCAAAAAAAATACTTTCAGGATTTGGAGTTACAATTCCAAGAGGTGGAATTGTCTACAGTCCAGAGAATGCAGAAAATAAAGCTAGAGAACTTGGTGGATCTAAATGGGTTGTTAAAGCACAAATTCATTCTGGAGCCAGAGGAAAAGCAGGTGGAATAATTGTTTGTAATAGCGCTCTAGAAGTAGCTCAAGCAGCAGATAAACTTCTTGGTAAAAAATTAGTCACAAATCAAACAGGTCCAGAAGGAAAAATTACAAATAGAGTTTACATAGAAGAAGCAACAGAAATTAAAAAAGAGTTATATCTAGGACTAGTATTTGATCGAAGTTCAGAAAGTATAATGGTAGTTGCATCAACAGAGGGAGGAATGAGCGTTGAAGAAATTTCTAAGAAAAAACCAGAGACTATTATAAGATCAAAAATTGAAGTTGCTGTTGGAATGCAAAAATTTCAAGCAAGAGAAATCGCCTTTGGATTAAAAATTGAGCCAAAACTAATAGCAAGAGCGGCAGAAACAATTATTGGATGTTACAGAGCATTCAGCGAATTAGATGCTACCATGGTAGAAGTAAATCCATTAGTTATTTCAAATCAAGATCAAATACTTGCATTAGATTGTAAAATGAGCTTTGATAACAATGCCTTATTTAGAAGAAATCAAGTTTCAGAGTTAAGAGATAAAACACAAGAAAATAGCAATGAAGTTTATGCATCAGACAGGGGTCTTAACTATGTAAGTTTAGACGGAAATATTGGAAATATAATTAATGGTGCAGGCTTAGCTATGGCATCTATGGACATGATTAAATTGGCTGGAGGAGAACCAGCTAACTTTTTAGACGTAGGTGGTGGGGCAACCCCCGAAAAAATAGTCAAAGCATTTAAATTAATATCAATGGATAAAAAAGTTAAGGTTATACTAGTTAATATTTTTGCAGGAATTAATAGATGTGATTGGGTTGCAGAGGGAATAGTTCAAGCATTACAAAAAATAGACATCAAAGTTCCTCTGGTGATTAGATTAGCTGGAACAAACGTTGATAAAGGAAATAAAATTTTAAAAGAAAGTAAAATTAACTATATAGAAGCCAACACTTTAGAGGATGCTGCTAACAAAGCAGTTAAAGCTTTAGGAAAATAAAAATGTCAGTCTTAATAGATAAAAAAACAAAAATTATTATTCAAGGTTTTACTGGAAAAATGGGATCTTTTCATGCCGAAGAAATGATAAAATATGGATCGAATGTAGTAGGGGGAGTTACACCTGGAAAAGGTGGATTGAAACATTTAAACTTACCAGTGTTTAATACTGTTAAAGAAGCAGTAAAAAGTACGGGTGCAACAGCTTCAATTTTATTTGTTCCACCTGCTTTTGCAGCAGACTCCGCAATGGAAGCAGCTGATGCCGGGATTAAGACGTGTGTAGCAATTGTTGATGGAATCCCATCACACGACATGATTAAAATTAAACGTTATATGAGGAGATATTCTAGAACAGAAAAAATGACTCTTGTTGGTCCAAATTGTGCTGGAATAATTAGTCCTGGAAAAGCAATGTTAGGTATAATGCCAGGCCATATATACAAAGAAGGCAAAGTAGGAATTATAGGTAGATCAGGTACGCTTGGTTATGAAGCTGCTCAACAATTAAAAAACTTAAACATTGGAGTCTCTACAAGTGTAGGAATAGGAGGAGATCCTATTAATGGAAGTTCTTTTAAAGATATTTTAGAAAAATTTGAAGAAGACAATGAAACGGAAGCAGTTTTAATGATCGGAGAAATAGGTGGACCACAAGAAGTAGCAGCAGGAAAGTTTGCTAAAGAAAATATGAAAAAACCAGTTATAGCTTATATAGCGGGATTAACAGCCCCAAAGGGTAGAGTAATGGGACATGCTGGAGCGATCGTGTCAGCCTACGGAGAAAGCGCAGTAGAAAAAGTTGAACTCTTAAAAGAATGTGGAGTTACTATTTCACAAAACCCTTCAGTAATGGGAGAAACTGTAAAATCAGCTTTAAATAGTAAAAATTAAAATATAAAGCAAATAGTTAACCATAAAGATTATTGTATAGTATAATTATCTTAGATTAATAGTTTATACCAAATGCTAAAAAGAGACCTCTATTACGAAAGAATACCCACAAAATCTTTGAGAGATGACGTTCGATACTTGGGAAATATTTTAGGTAGAGTAATAAAAAAACAGGAGGGAGAAAGTTTTTTTAATTTAGTAGAGAGAATAAGATTGCTATCAAAAGCAAACATTAAAAATAAAAATAATAAAAATAGATTTAATAAAATTACTTCAGAAATTCAAAGACTTAAACCAATCAAAATATTTAAATTAGCAAGAGCATTTACTCATTTTATGAATTTTATTAATCTTAGTGAATCTATAGATGCCTCTAGAAAATTAGATGAATTTGAAAATTCTGGCCTGAAAGACAAACATAAGAATATTTTCATTGAAGAAATTTTCGAAAATTTTTTTAAAAACAAAAAAATTAAACCTCAAAAAATTTATAATATTGCAAAAAATCTTCATATCGGGATAGTTCTTACAGCTCATCCAACTGAAGTTAAAAGAAGAACTTTAATACAAAAATACCATAAAATAACTGAGATAATGGATCAAAGAGATCTTCTGAAGGATAAACAATCGCGTTTAAAAATTTTGGATAAAAAACTTTATGATGAGTTTACAATTATTTGGAATACTGACGATTTAAAAAGATTTAAACCTACTCCAGCTGAGGAAGCAAGATGGGGATTAGCAGTAATTGAAGATAGTCTTTGGGAAACGATTCCAAAAGTTTATAGGAGATTAAATGCTATTTTCGTAAAACATATGGGAAGAGGTTTACCTAAAAATTTTAATCCAATTGAATTTGGATCTTGGATGGGAGGAGATAGAGACGGCAACCCAAATGTAACAGCAGCCATTACTAAAGAAGTAATACTTTTATCAAGGTGGGAAGCAGCAAAACTTTACGAGAAAGAATTAACAAAATTAATTAGAGGACTTTCAATGGAAAAATGTTCAAAAAAAATTCTTAAAACTACCGGAAAAACTTTTGAACCTTATAGAGTTTATTTAAGACCATTAAGAGATGAAATGAGAAAGACGCATAGATTAATAGAAAGACATTTAGTAGCAAAAAAACCACTAGATCAAAAAAAACTTTTATCTTCTAAAGAGGAAATTTTAAAACCTTTAAGAGTTGTAAGAGAGTCATTAGAGAAAAACCAAAGTGAAAATATTGCAAGCGGTGAGTTGCTCGATTTAATGAGACGAGCTAAATGCTTTGGTATAAATTTAGCAAAATTGGATATAAGACAAGAGTCATCAAGGCATTCACAATTATTAGCAGAATATGTAAAGAAAAAAAATAAATCTAATTATTTAAATTGGGATGAGAATAAAAAAATTAAATATTTAGTAAATGAAATGAAGAAAAATAAAAAAATTTTCAAAAATTTTAATTTTAAAAATAAAGAAAATAAAGAAGTTTGGTCAACTTTTAAGATTTTAGCTGATGAGCCATCAGAATGTTTGGGTGCTTATGTAATATCAATGACTTCAGCAGCTTCAGATGTCTTAGCAGTTTATTTAATGCAAATGCAGGCAAATATTAAAAATAAATTACGAGTAGTTCCACTTTTTGAAACTTTGCAGGATTTAAAAAATGCAAAATCTATTATGGAAAAACTTTTTTCATTAAAGTGGTACAGAAAATTAATCAAAAACAATCAAGAAATTATGATTGGTTATTCAGACTCTAGCAAAGATGCTGGAAAATTATCTGCTAGCTGGCATCAATATAAGCTTCAAGAAGAAGTTTTAACTATCGCAAAAAAATATAAAATTAATCTTACTTTTTTTCATGGCAGAGGAGGTTCAGCTGGAAGGGGTGGTGGACCAATTCAAGCAACGATGAGATCTCAACCTCCAAATTCGGTATATGGTCGTATTAGAATTACTGACCAGGGAGAAATGATACAACAAAAATATGGTTACGAACCTCTAGCAAAATATAATTTATGTAGTTACATAGGATCTATAATGGAGGCTACTCTAAACCCACCACCACAACCTAAAGATAGTTGGAGAAAATTAATAGAAAAAATGACAAAAATTTCTACTTTAGCTTATAGAAAAAATATAAACGAGAACTCAGATTTTATAAGATATTTTAAAACTGTTACACCTCACTTAGCTCTTGGAAAATTATCAATAGGATCACGACCCTCTAAAAGAAAAAATGTAGATAACATCCAAAGCTTAAGAGCAATACCTTGGGTATTTGCATGGACGCAAATAAGATTAATGTTACCAGCTTGGTTGGGAACTGGCGATGCCTTAAAATATTCTTCAGTAAAAAAACATAAAACTACTCTCACTGATATGGAAAAAAATTGGCCATTTTTCAATTCTACAATGGATATTTTAGATATGGTTATTTCAAAAGTTGACCCAGAGATATCAGAAGTTTATGAAAACGCTCTTGCTGATAAAAAATTAATAGAAGTAGGAGAGAAACTTAGATCAGAGTTTAGCATGATTAAAAAATTAAATAGATACATAACTCCACAGGAAATAATAAATCAAAGAAAAAAATTTAGAACAACAGTCCTAGTTAGAGACATTTATTCCGAAGTTTTAAATATATTGCAAGCCGTAGTTATGAATAAATTATTAAAGAAAAAATTCAAATCTAATGATAAGAAATATCTTAATGATGCAATGATGACATCGATAGCAGGTATATCTGCGGCGATGAAGAATACCGGTTAAAGAGATATCTCTCTTAACTTTTTAAGATAATTTTCGAATTCTTCTACAAAACTTTCAGTTGGCTTGATATTTTTTTTTCTTTGATCCTCTGCTGTTTTTTGTAAATAAAAAAAACCTTTTTCACAAGCTTCGTTAATTATTAATGCAGATTTTGGTCTCGAAGTTTTGAAAAGTTTTGTTTTTAACTCTTCTACAGTTATAGGCATATTTTGTTTATAATATGCCATGATTATAAGCATCATATGGTAGTGAGAAGGTGACTTTCTAAAAAAAAAATTACTTGAAGTGTGAGACTGCTTCATCTGTTCTTCCCAAAACTCTAGCAAAGCTTTTGTACTTTTCATTTAAGCTCTCACTTTTGTTTTTTGTGGATCATAAAAAGGAAATGGAACTATTTTTGCTGGAATTCTTTTTTGATGACCATCCATTTTCCCTACCTCAACTTCGTTTCCTATTTCTGCATGTTTTACATCTATTCTACAAAGAGCAATATTTTTATTTAAAGTCTTGGATAGCATACCGCTAGTAATTACTCCTACTTGGCCTCTTCCAATATGAACTGTATTACCAGTTACAGCTGGTTCATGGCCCACCAATTCAAGACCAACAAGTTTTTTTTGTGGATTATTTTTTCTTTTTATTAACTCTTCTTTGCCAATGAAATCATCTTCTTTAGTTTTAAGTGGTACCGTAAACCCTATGCCTGCTTCAAAAGGATCTGTTTTATCATCAAACTCGTAACCATAAAATATTAGTCCAGCTTCTATACGAACCATATCTAAAGCCTCTAATCCCAAAGGGGATATTTTAAATTCTTTACCAGACTCAAAAACTTTGTCCCAAACTGTACCCGCATCTTTCGGGTGGCACCAGATTTCGAATCCTAATTCACCTGTATAACCGGTTCTTGATACCATAATTGGTGTTCCGGTTACGGAGTCAATTCTTCCAATAGTCAATCTAAACCATTCTAAATCTTTAATTGATGGTTGAGTGTCAGGTGTCCATACAAATTTTTCCAAAATTTTTCTACTATTTGGACCCTGAACTGCAATATTGTGAATTTGATCAGTTGATGATTTTACCCAAACTTTAAAATTTTTCTTTTTTGCTTGCTCTTTAAGCCACTCACCACCATATTCTTGCCCACCGATCCATCTAAAATTATCTTGTCCAAATTTCATTAACGTCCCATCGTCTATCATGCAGCCATTTTCGTAGCACATTGCAGAATAAACAACTTGACCCGCAGAAAGTTTTTTTACATTACGAGTAAGTGTATATTGCATTAAGTTTTCAGCATCAGGTCCTAAAATTTCAAATTTTCTTAGTGGAGATAAATCTGTAACAATCGCACTTTCTCTACATGAGGTATATTCTTTGACTGCGCCGTGTCTTGTGTAATTATTTGCTAACCAATAACCATTATAGTTTATGAAATTTTTAGTTAGTTTAGATGTTTTGGCATGAAAGCCAGTTTCTTGAGTAAGTTTTGGTTCTGAATCTGTATTCACTCTAAAAGCAACTCCTTTTGAAATTTTTTTATCTTTAGCGTAAGTTCTAACAAATATATCTGTTGGATTCCATCCATTTGCTGGATCAACATCACAAGGACATGCTGAAGATGCACATGTTAAATCTTTTAATGCTCTAAATAGCACATAATCACCTGGTCTGGACCAAGGCTCATCGAAAGAAGCAACGTTGTTAGCGTCAATTGCTGTATTAAAAAAAAGATTAATTGCTATCCAACCTTTTCTTGGTTTTACATCATAATTTTTTAGGACATTGTTAAAATTTGTAGAACAATTTATGTGTCCAAAATATCCCATATCCTCGTAATATTTAGCTGTACACGCGTAATTAAAAGTATCATGCCTTCCAACTGTATCTCTTACAACTTCAATTACTGGATCGTGGTTAGCATCGAAAAATTTAGAAAATAAACCTGGCATAGGATAAGCAGAGCCCATAAATGTTCGAGTTGCAGTAGGGTCAATTATATCTTCAATGCCTTTATCAAGTTTTTTTTTATCGAAAGCTAAAAAATCTGAACATTGTCTACCACTTGTGTCGATGATTTGAATGTAATCTCCTTCTTTTACATCATAAGTTTCAGCAGTCATTCTTTTAATAAATTTTTCAGAAACTGGATCGTAAAGTGGTTCAGGCAAAACATACTGTTCTTTTTTTAATTCAAATTTAGCTCTATGCAAAAAAATTGTTAAACTTGAGGGTGGGTTTTGATTATGAACATCCATTGCCATACCCGGTGAAGCCAACATTACGATACATGCATCTTTTGACTTTAGATTTATTTTTTCACCCATTGGACAGTCTTCACTAAATACAATTGATGATTTTGATTTATTTAATTCGAGATTCTTTTTTTTTAATAATTGTAAAATTTTTCTATCTTGATTAATGGCTTTTTTTAAATAATCACCATTTGAATTTTCTTTTAAACTAAGGATTGATAAATCTCCTTTTCCTTTGGCATTAAATACAATTATTTCGCAAATTTGTTTTCCTTCATCATTAATTATTTCTATTTTATCCTCTGGAAATATTTCTAGAATATTAATACCACCACCTTGAATATGGTATCTTTCAACTCCAGGTGGCAAAGTTCTTAAACCTGGGTTTTTAATAGCATTACTAGTTAACGACATAAACAGCGCTCTTTTTTATATGTCTATAATATATATATATGTTCTTGTTGACTATAAATTTCCTTAAGCCCATAATTGTTCATCTTAATATTAAGGAAAGGGGTAACAATGAAAAACAAAAACTTACCACTAATACTAATTGGTGTAGTAGTTATTATTGGTGTTATTTTCTTTATGCAGCAAGGAGACAAAACTGCAAAGAAAGCTGGTGATAGCGCAGAGCCGATTGTAATACCAACTCACAACTGGTCAAGCCAAGTTGTAATGGCCTATGTAATAGGAGGTATTTTCGAAGCGAACGGGAATAATGTTAAATATGTTCCTGCTGACTCACAAGCTGTATATGAATCAATTCGTATAGGTGATGTAACAATATCACACGAAGTTTGGGAATCTGCTTTTGGTAAATCATTCACTACTGCTCTTGATAAGGGTGGTATACTTGACTGGGGAGATCATGAAGCAAGAACTCTTGAGGATATGGGATATCCTGATTGGGTTGCTGCTAAATGTCCGGGTTTACCTGATTGGACAGCTTTAAAAAATCCTGACTGTGCAAAAGCTTTTGTAACACCTGACTCAGGTGGAAAAGGTCGTATGTTAGAAGGACCTCAAACTTGGCACGGAGATTTAATCCCTCAAAGAATTGACGCTTTGGGATTAGGTGATCTTTGGGTAGTTAAATTTGCTGGAAGCGCAGATGCACTTTGGGCAGAATTAGCGGCAGCTAAAAAAGAAGATAGAGGAACTATAATCTTTAACTGGACGCCAAACTTTACAGATGGTGCTGGTTTCACATTCATAAAATTTCCTCCATACACAGCTGGTTGTAGACCAGAAGATGGCGGCGATGGTAAATGTGGATCTCCAGATGGTTATTTGAAAAAGGCTGTTAATGCAGACTTTCCAAAAACTCATCCAGGAGCAGCAGGCATTTTCAAAAAAATGTCATTCTCTACAGGTCAAATTGGTGCAATGGCAGCTTTAGTTGACCTTGACAAAATGACTCACGAAGATGCAGCTAAAAAATGGTTAGCTGACAATGAGTCAGTTTGGAAAGCTTGGATGAACTAATTATAGAGTATAAAAGCTTATAAATTTAAAATCTCTCCCAACTTTGTTGGGGGGGATTTTTTTTTATAAAAATTTGTGTAAAATGTAAAAATGAAAAAATATGTCTTTATTATAATTTTAAGTTTTTTAATTATATCTTCGGCTTCAGCTCGAAAAGTAGGATGTAAAGAGGGAAATTGCGAAAATGGTTTTGGTTTGTGGGTTTCAACAGATGGAACTACATATGAAGGAGAATGGACTGGAACAAAAAAAAATGGTCAAGGAGTAGAAACTTGGCCTAACGGCTATATTTACAAAGGTGAATTTAAAAATAGCGAATGGAGTGGACAAGGCACTTTAACTTTTCCAAATGGCGCAACTTATGAAGGAGAATGGGCTAATGGTTTCATGAATGGAAAAGGAATATTTACCTGGTCGGATGGAAAACAAAAAAAAGGGATTTGGAAAAACGGTAAATTGCAAGAGTAATTAAAATAATGCTAAAAAATAAATATTTAAATAAGTTATTAATTGGGTTACCCGAACCAGCACGACAATTTGCTGGTCTAGTGTCAATAACAATTTTTGTAATCTTATCTTTTGCTATTTTAAATATTTATTGGGGTGGAGGTGATGAGTTAATTAGAAAAATGAAATTAGAAGAAGAAAGAATTGCAAACGAAAAAAAACTAAATGAAGTTATATCAAGTCTTCCATCTGGCATTGTAGTATTCTATGATGGAACTGATCATTATAAATTATCTAAAGAACAATACGAAGCAGTTTGTAAAATAACTAAACTTATTCCACAGCGAGCTATTATGGCTGCCCATTTTTTAAATTATAAAGCTTATGAGCTGTATACCATCAATGGTAATAAAATTGATGATACATTTGTGAAATGGGATAAAAATAAAAATAAATGTTTTGCTGGCTATACTGTAAGTGGAAGCAATGTTGGAGTGAATGAGACAGTAAATGTTTCAGGAGAAGTTTTAAGTTTTTTAAGTACAGGTATTGATACTAGAGTTTATTTTATTAAAAATTTTTAGGGAGGAAAAACAACAATTATATAGATTTTATTTTTACTGAATATCGTATAACTTGTTAAATGAAATGACTGATGCTGTAATTAAATGTGAATCTGTTTACAAAATATTTGGCGCAAACGCCAAAAAAATGCTTGAAGAAGCAAATGGAAACGTAGATGCAAAAACATTCCAGGAAAACGGATGCATTGTAGGGGTGAACAATGCTTCTTTTGAAGTTTTAAAAGGAGAAATGTTGGTCGTAATGGGGTTATCTGGTTCCGGAAAATCTACATTATTAAGATGTATCTCTAGATTAACAGATGCGACGGGTGGAAAAATTTTTATAGAAGGCCAAGATTTACTTTCATTAAAAGATAAAGAGTTGATTGAACTTAGAAGAAATAAAATGGGAATGGTTTTTCAAAGTTTTGCTTTACTTCCACATAAAACAGTCTTGGAAAATATTGCTTTTCCACTCCAAATCAAAGGTATAGAGACTGAGAAAAGTATCAATAAAGCCATGGACATGGTCAAACTTGTTGGTCTTGATGGAAGAGAAAATTATTTCCCAAGAGAACTTTCAGGAGGACAACAACAAAGAGTAGGTATCGCTCGATCATTAGCTGTTGAACCTGATATTTGGTTTTTAGACGAACCTTTTTCTGCATTAGATCCATTGATTAGAAAAGAAATGCAAGATGAATTTTTAAGACTTCAAGAAAAGCTAAAAAAAACAATTATGTTTATTACCCATGATTTTGACGAAGCATTGAAACTTGCTGATCGAATAGCAATCATGAAAGATGGAATAATCGAACAGCTAGATACACCTGCGAAAATTGTACTAAGTCCAGCCACAGAGTATGTAAAAAAATTTACTGAAGAAGTGCCAAGGGAAAAAGTTTTAATAATAGAAGATGTAATGGATGCACCAAAATCAGATAATTTAAGTGATCTAAAAGTTTCAAAAGATGAGATAATAGAAAATGTAGCTGAAAAAATTTTATCTCAAGAAAAATCAGTAGGTGTAATAGATAGTAATAATAAAATTGTTGGAACTGTTCATCCTTCAAAAATAATCCATACTGTTTTTGGAGGAAGAAAAGAAAACAGTTAAATTATGGAATTATTAAAAAAATATCCAAAATTATTTCAATGGTTATTTTTGTTAATTGTATTTTTTGGTTTGTGTTTTGCAATTGATGTTCCTGAAACCTATAAATTTATAAGAGGTCAAGCTGAATTTATTAAAGATCCAAACCAAAGTACTTATATACTTTTTGGTAAAGAAGTAAGATATTACGCCTTTGATAATTTCTGGAGATTGCCCCCTTTACTTGGATGGCTACCTATTTGGATAAATGATGGCCTATTTTTTCTATTGAATGAATGGATGCCAATGGAATTTTGGGATTCAGCTACACAAGAATATAAAACTCGACCTTTAGTATTGCAAATATCAAGAAATGTAACTGCGTTCATGACATTTCTTATTGAATTAATAAGAGAAATTTTATTAGGTGGTGTTGAAACAATTGTTGCATTTACAAGTTGGAATTTTGTAAGTGCATATCCCTGGGCAAAATTACCAGGCTTACCTTGGACAATTGTTGCTGCGGGTGCAGCCATCTTGGCTTACAAATTGAGTGGCAAGGGCTTAGCAATATTTGCTGGCTTAGTAATGATTTATATTTCAGTGTTTGGTCAATGGAAACCATCAATGCAAACACTTTCTTTTATCTTGGTAGCAGCACCACTTTCTTTTATTTTTGGATTAAGCTTAGGTGTTATGGCTTATAAAAGTAAACGTGTTGAGAAAGCATTGTATCCAATACTTTTAGTTATGCAGACTATGCCTCAATATGCTGTTCTCGTCCCTGCTATGGTTCTGTTCGGTATTGGTGATCATGCTGCAGTTATAATAACAATGGTTGTTGCTATTCCTCCTATGATCCTATTAACTTTGTTAGGCCTTAGAGGAGTATCTCCAGAAGTTATTGAAGCTGGTAAAATGAGCGGATGTAGTAATTGGCAACTTTTGACTGAGGTATTAATTCCAACTGCAAGAAGAGATATTTTGATTGGTGTGAACCAAGTAATTATGGTTTGTTTTTCTATGGCGGTTATTTCAGCTTTTATAGGAGCCAAAGGTCTAGGGTGGAATTTATTACTAGCTTTAAATCAACTAAATATTGGATTAGCATTAGAAGCAGGCTTATGCATTAGTTTGATTGCAATACTTTTAGATAAAATGTCTTTAGCTTGGGCCAATAAACAAACTGATTATTTTGGTAATTTGACATTTTTTCAGCGTTATAAAAACACAATATTTTTTGGTGGAGCTGTGGTGATTGGGGCAATACTTGCTCTTGCAGGATCTTTTTTCTTTAAAGAAGGCTTTAATTATTTATATGAGGTTCCTCATAATAAAGGAATATCAACTGCAGATTTCTGGAACAAAGGTGTTGATTGGATTTTTGATACTTTCTTTGTGTACATAAAAGCATTTAATACATGGTTGATTACTGAAGTTCTTCAGCCAATGAGAGCACTTTATCTAAGAATGCCAGCAGTTGCGACTTTAGTTTTAGTTGTTGGTGCGGGCTACATAATTGGTGGAATTCGTTCAGCTTTTACAGTAGGTGGATTAACATTGTTTATTGCTCTAAGTCCATGGTGGGATAGAGCATTAGTCACAACATACATGGCAACTTTTGGTGTCATCATATCTTGCACAATTGGTTTTACTGTTGGAACTTTATGTCAACAAAACAAATATACTACAAATTTTATGTTAGGAGTTTGTGATATTTTTCAAACATTTCCTTCCTTTGTATACTTAATTCCAGTAATGATGTTGTTTGGAGTTACGGACACTTCGGTACTAATTGCCGTAATTGTTTATGCTACTATACCCGCAACAAGATATACCATTGAAGGATTAAAAAGTGTTCCAGCTGCTTTGCATGATGCAGCCACAATGTCGGGTGTAACTAAATTACAAAGATTATTCAAAATAGAATTTCCTTTAGCATTTCCCCATATGATGCTTGGTTTAAATCAAACAATCGTATTTGCTTTGTTTATGGTAATTATAGGAGCATTTATAGGAACAGAAGATTTAGGACAATATATTTTAAAAGCTTTATCTGATAAGGCAGGTGGGGGCAAAGGGTTGGTACTTGGTATTTGTGTTGCTTTCATAGGTCTTATATTTGACAATTTAATTCGTACTTGGGTAGAAAAAAGAAAAAAACATCTTGGAATAGATTAAAAATGAATATTAAAATTATAAATATTATTGGCTGGATTTTATTTTTAATTTCTTCAATTGGCTTCATTATGTCTAGCTTTGGAAATTTTTGGGCTATGTTTGGAAGTATTTTCTTTTTATTTGGCTGTTTAGTTTTTTTAATACCTTATCTAAAAAAAGAAAATTAAACTATTTTTTTTGTTGTTTTAAAAAAGCTTTTGAAGAGTCATCCATGGCTGTTGCCCAAGGTGTATGGTGAATTGGTGCAATAGAGCCAGTAACAGGTGAAGAAAAAGATTTATTTCTATAAGTCATAATATCTTCCACTTTGTGATGTTCCCATTCTTTAAAATGCTTCCTAATCAACTCAAAGTCAATTTTTGGATAATCTGATAATTTATGAAGTTCTTTTGTATATTCTGTTTGGAAATCTATCATTTGATCTGGATTTTCTAATTTTTCTTCCAAAGCAACCCATTTATTTATATCTTTTTCTATTTCAGAACTATTTGGTATTTTAATTTTTTGCATTATCACATCCCTTGCAAACCAAGCCTGACAGTCGAACATATTAAAAGTATGAAATTGATCTTGCATACCTAAATAAAGTAATTTGTGATTATCTTGCCATACAACCCCTTTATATAGTTTTGGTGGATATAATCTGTTTCTAGTTTTTAGTTTAAGGTCTTCTGTTAAAAAGGGGAAATGGTGGAGATAACCAGAACATAAAATTATTGCATCGGCTTCTTGTTTGTGACCATCTTTGAAGATTGCTTTATTTCCTTCCAGTCTATCCAAATAATGCACCTCTTTTACTCCTTCAGGCCATTTAAATCCCATTGGATTATTTCTGTAGCCTATAGTTACACTTTTGGCACCATACTTGTGGCATTGAAGAGCAACATCTTCAGCCGAATAACTACTTCCTAAAACAATAACATTTTTTCCTCTAAATTCTTCTGCATCTCTAAAATCATGAGAATGCATAATTCTACCTGGAAAGGATTTCATTCCTGGGTATTCTGGAATAAAAGGAACAGAAAAATGTCCAGTAGATACAACGACATAATCAAAAACATCTTTTGAAAACTTATCATTTTTTTTATCGTGAGAAGTAATTTCAAAATTATTTCCATTAAAAAGAACTCTAGAAACACTAGTGTTAAATCTTACCTTATTTTTTGAATTACCTTTTTTTACTCTACCAGTTATGTAATCATACAAAACTTCTCTCGGGGGGAATGAAGGAATTTGTTTTCCAAAATGTTCATCAAATGAATAGTCGGCAAACTCTAAACATTCTTTAGGACCATTTGACCAAAGATATCTATACATGCTATTAGGAATTGGATCGCCATATTGATCAGACCCAGTTCTCCAACTGTAATTCCACAGACCTCCCCAATCTTCTTGTTTCTCAAAGCATATTATTTGTGGGATTTTTTCACCTTTTTTTTCTGCTTGTTCAAAAGATCTCAACATAGACAAACCACATGGCCCTGTACCTATAATTGCTACTTTTGTCATAAAATTTTTCCAATTAGATAAATTTATAAATGTATTTTACTAACAAAATACTAATAATTGAAATAATATTTTATTATGAAAATTAACTTATTATCCCACTTTTCTATATGTAGGAGAGTATTAAAAAAATGAAGGCTATATTAGCTATAGATCAAGGCACAACATCAACAAGGGCAATAGCCTTTTCATTAGATGGTAAAAAATTATTTTCATCACAACTAGAATTTAAACAATATTTTCCTAAAAGTGGATGGGTTGAACACGATCCAAATGAAATTTGGTTAAAAACCTTAAAAGTAATAAAAAATGTAGGAAATAAATGTAAAAAAAATAAAATAACAATCGTTACAATTGGAATTACAAATCAACGTGAAACAACAGTTTTATGGGATAAAACAAATGGCAAACCAGTTTATAACGCAATTGTGTGGCAAGATAGAAGAACTGAAAATTATTGTAAAAAAATTAAAAATAGAGAAAATTTAATTAGAAAAAAGACAGGCTTATTTATTGATCCTTATTTTTCAGCAACTAAAATTAAATGGGTATTAGATAATATTGCAAAAGCAAAAAAACTTTCAAAAAAAAACCTTTTGCTATTTGGTACAATCGACAGTTTTTTAATCTGGAAATTAACAGGAGGAAAACTACATGCAACAGATGCAACAAATGCTTCTAGAACAATGCTTTTTAATATAAACAAAAATAAATGGGATCAAGATATTTTAAAAATTTTTAAAATAAAGAAAAATATTCTGCCAGTTGTTAAAAATTCTGCTGATGAATTTGGTTTTATAAGTAAAAAAATTCTTGGAAAAAAAATATCTATTTCAGCCGTACTCGGAGACCAACAAGCTGCAGCAGTTGGTCAAGCTTGTTTTCAAAAAGGATCAGTTAAAAGCACATATGGCACTGGAGCCTTTGTTATAATGAATACAGGTACCAAAAAATTAATATCGAAAAATAAATTACTTAGCACAATTTGTTACCGCTTAAATAATAAAACAACATATGCCTTAGAAGGTTCAATTTTTATAGCTGGTGCTGGAGTTCAATGGCTAAGAGATAAAATTAAATTAATTAACAATGCATATGAAACCGAAAAAATAGCAAGATCAAAAAAAAATAACCAAGGCATCTATCTTGTGCCTGCTTTTACTGGTTTAGGTGCACCTTATTGGAGACCAAACTCACGTGGACTAATAACAGGACTTACAAGAAATAGTGATTGGAAAGATTTGGTAAGAGCAGTTATTGAATCAGTAGCTTATCAAAGTTTTGATTTATTTGACTCTATGAGAAAAGATGGACTAAGACCAAAAATTGTTAAAGTTGATGGAGGAATGGTTACAAATAATTGGTTTTCGCAATTTTTAGCAGATATATTAAACTTAAAAGTAATAAGATCTAAAGTAGAAGAAACAACAGCATTGGGAGTTGCTTTTATGGCAGGATACCAGGTTGGTATTTACAAATCTCTTGGTCATATAGAATCAAAATGGAAAAAAAAAAGAGATTTTACACCAAAATTGAACAAAAGTTATCGAAATAAGTTATTGCAAGGATGGAAACAAGCAATTAGAAAAACTTTAGCATAATTTTGTTATGACAAAAATTTTAATTATTGGTGGCGGAGCTATGGGATCGGCATTTACAATTCCATGTCTTGAAAATAAAAATAAAGTTACGATTACAGAACCCTATAGCAAAGTATTTATAAAAAACCTTTCGTCAAAAAATAAATTTCACTCTGCCTTAAAGATGAAACTCCCAAAAAAATTGATATATAAACGATTTTCTCAAGAACTATTGCGTGAGAAATTTAATTTAATAGTTATTGCTTTGAGTCTTTCAGGAATAGATTTTATAGGTAAAGAATTGAAAAATCTTAAAATTAAAACTCCTATTTTAGTTCTAACAAAAGGATTAAAATATGAAAAAAAAAGAAATAAAATATTTACAATTTCAGAATTGCTTAAAAAAAAATATAATGGAATGAATGTTTCTGCTTTAAAAGGACCTTGTTTAGCTAAAGAGTTAGCAAGAAAAAATAAAACAAGCGTAATTATAGCTAACAAAAATATAAATATTGCAAAATGGATTGGAAAAAAAATTTCTACTAAATATTACTTAATAGAATATTCTAAAGATATAATTGGAGTAGAAATATGTTCAGCAATTAAAAATATATATTCTATGATTATAGGTGCCGGGCAAAGTTTAAACTCATCATCAAGTTTATTTCAAAAATCATTAATTGAAATGAAATACTTAACTAAATATTTTAAAGGTAAAGAAGCAACAATTGAAAGCCTTGCGGGAGTTGGTGATTTATATGTAAGTGCTTCTGGTGGAAGAAATAGTAAAATGGGAAGTTATTTAGGTAAAGGATTTACATTTAAAATAGCTAAAAAAAAATTTATGAAAAAAGATACTGTTGAAGGTGAACAGTTAGCTAGAGAAATTGCACCATTTATAGTTAAAAAGATTGATAAAAGAAAAATTCCTTTAATGACTAATTTATTTAAAGCTATTTTAAAGAACAAAAAATTAAAGATCAATTAGTATAAAGATATGAAATTTAATTGGAATTATCCAACAACCGTTTGGGTAGGAAAAAATAGGATTGATGATTTGCCAGATGCATGTGAAAGTCTAAAAATTATTAACCCTTTATTTGTAACTGATAAAGATTTAATAGAATTACGGTTTATTAAAAATATTATATCTAATTTGAAAAAAAAATTTAGTCAGTTTAATATTTTTTCAAATTTTACAGGTAATCCTGTAGGCGAGAATATTGAAGAGGGTGTAGAAGTATTTAAAAAAAGCAATAGCGATGGTGTGATTGCAATTGGAGGAGGAAGCGCCCTTGATGTTGGAAAAGCGATTGCATTCATGTCTGGACAAAATAGACCAATTTGGGATTTTGAAGATATTGGAGATTATTGGAAAAGAGCAAATGGTGATAATATTTCTCCAATAATTGCAATCCCAACAACAGCAGGAACAGGTTCAGAAACAGGCAGAGCATCTGCGATTATTGATAAAAAAGTAGGAGTAAAAAAAATTATATTTCATCCAAAATTTTTACCTTCAATAGTCATTTTAGATCCAATTTTAACTTTAGATCTATCACCAAGATTAACCGCAGCAACTGGAATGGATGCATTAGCACACAATTTAGAAGCATTTTGTGCTCCAGGTTTTCATCCAATGGCTGACGGAATTGCTTTGGAAGGAATTAATCTCATAAAGACTTCGCTTATGACAGCTTTTAATGATGGAAAAAATATTGAAGCAAGACAAAATTTATTGGCAGCTTCATCAATGGGATCAACAGCTTTTCAGAAAGGGTTAGGAGCGATACATTCATTAAGCCATCCTATAAATGCTAAGTTTGATATGCATCATGGATTATCGAACGCAATTTTTATGCCTTATGTTTTAACATTTAATAAAAAACTTATCGAAAAAAGAATTTCTACAATAAGTGCATTTATTGGTTTAGAAAATACATTTGATAGTTTTTTAGACTGGATAATTAAATTAAGAAAGGAGCTTAAAATTCCTCATAAATTATCAGAATTAATTCAAATTAATCCCGATCAACTTGAAGAACTTTCACAAATGGCTTTAGAAGATCCTTCTACTGCGACAAATCCAATCAAACTTACAAAAGAAGATTTTAGAAAAATGTATGAATATAGTATTGAGGGTAAGTTATTTTAATGAAAGAAATAAATTTACTGGTTGTTGAAGGTAATTTGGAAAGTGAAAATAAAAACTTTAAGGAAGCTGGAATACAGACTCATACTGAAAGTTTAAAGGAAAGTATTGCAAACTATCACAACAAAATTAATTATAGTGTTTTAAATCCATCTAGTGAAGAAAGTTTTACTGAAATAATTAGTAAACTTGAAAGTTTTGATGGAATTGTCTGGGGAGGTAGTAGTTTAAATATTTATAATGATACACCAGAAATAAGAAGACAAATATACTTTATGAAAGAGTGTTTTAAAAAAGTAAAAAATATTTTTGCTATTTGTTGGGGTATGCAAGTTGCTGTGACTGCTGCCGGAGGCGTTGTTAGAAAATCAAAAAATGGTGCTCACATTGGTATTGCAAAAAATATTAAAATAAATAGTGAGGGTTTGAAACACCCTATCTATAAAGATAAAAAATCATTATTTAATACGCCAGCCTTTAATTTTGATGAAGTAGAAACTCTTCCAAAAGGAACAACATTACTTTCTTCAAATCCAGTTAATAATGTACAAGGGTTACAATTTGAAATTGGGGTAAGTAAAGTTTGGGGGATACAATATCACCCAGAGATAACTTATGAAAAAATGATAAGTTTGATTAATTTTAGAAAAGATAGATTGATAAACTTTAGAAAAGCTTTTGAAAATGAAAATGATATTGATAATCACATTAAAAATATTGAGCAGGAAAATCAAGTCACAGATAAACACTCTAGAATGCAAGAGCTTAAAAATTGGTTACAATATTTAAATGAAAATTAATTCTAAAGAAGATATTATAAAATACTTTAATAGTGGTTGTAAAAATAATTTGTCTATAGGCGTTGAGAATGAAAAATTTTTATTTGATATAAAATCAAATACAAGAGCTAATTATGATCAGGTTAAAAATATTTTAATCTATTTAAAAAAATTTGGTTGGCAAGAAATCTACGAAGATTCAAATATAATTGGTTTAAATAAAAGTGGACAATCAATAACACTAGAGCCAGGAAATCAAATAGAATTAGCAGGTGGCCTCTGCCATAATATTCATGAAGTATGCTCCGAATCTTATGTTTTCCAAAAACAATTAGATGAAGCTTGTGATCAATATGGATTAAAAACTATTTCAATAGGCTACGATCCAATAACAGATTTAAAAGATGTGCCCAATAATCCAAAAAAGAGATACGTTATAATGACTGAAGAGATGCCAAAAAATGGCAATTTAAGTCTTGAAATGATGTATCTTACAAGTGGAACGCAAATTAACTTAGACTATACTTCAGAGAACGATTTTAAAAAAAAATTTAAAGTTATTTCTTTTTTAACTCCTTTAACAATTGCCCTTTTTTCTAACTCAGCTATAAAAAAAAATAGACCAACAGGCTTCTTGTCTTATAGGTCAAAAGTTTGGCAAAGCACTTCAAGAGGAGGCTTACCAGATTGTTTTTTAGAAGAAATGGATTTTGAAAAATATGCTGATTTTAGTTTAAATTTTTCTTTATTATTTATTCTTGAAAATAGTAAATATATTACTCCAAATAAAAAATCATTTAGAGATTTAATTAAAGAAGGTAAAGCTAATACAGAAAACTTTCAATTACACTTATCTACAATATTTACTGAATTGAGATTAAAAAAATACATTGAATTAAGATCTATTGATGCATGTGAATGGGATTGTCATTGTGCAGGACCTGCGTTTTTTACAGGTTTATTATACGGTAACTTAGATGAAACATATGAAATTATAAAGAAATGGAAAAAAGAAGATATTAAACAAGCTTATTCTGTTTCATATAAAGATGGATTAAATACTATTATTAATGGTAAAGATTTTTTATTTTGGTCTAAAGAGTTACTTGAGATCTCAAAAAAAGGTTTAGAAAAAAGATCTTTTTTAAATCAAAGTAAAAATAACGAAATAGTTTATCTTAAAAATGTTGAGAATATTTTATTAAATAATCTTACTAAGGCAGAACAAACATTAAAAGAACTAAAAAAATGAAAAAAATACTTGCTATTCAATCTAATGCGCTAAATGAAATTAATAAAGAAACTGATACAACACTTTTATTAGCTTTAGAAGCACAAAAAAGAAATTATCAAATTATTTGGTATGAAACCAAAGATTTGAATTTAATTAATTCAAAAGTTTTGGTTGAGGGAAAAAAGGTAATATTTTTTGATAAATCTAAAAAATTTTATAAAGTAATAAAAACAATCAAATTTGATTTGGCTAAAGCAAAGGTAATTTTTATTAGACAAAACCCACCCTTTAATATGGATTATATTAATTCAACTCATTTTTTGGACCACATTAAAACAAAAAAAATAATTAATAACCCAACTTCAATAAGAAATGTATCTGAAAAATTTTATTCAACTAAATTTTTAAGATATATGCCAGAAACAATTTTCACTAAAAACATTAAACAAATAAGTTCTTTTCTAAAGAAAAATAAAAAAATTGTAATTAAACCAATTCATGGTTATGCAGGTAAAAATATTATCTACATTAATAAAACGTTAAACCAAGGAATTTTAAAAAAATATCTTAAGAAGTTTGATCACGTAATGGTTCAAAAATATTTGAATAAAGTTCAAGAAGGAGATAAAAGGGTTTTTATTATTAATGGTAAAATAAAAGGAGCCATAAGAAGATTACCAAGAAAAGGCTCAATACTATCCAATATATCCCAAGGTGGAATTGCTCTTAAAACTAAACTAAATCTAAGAGAATTAAAAATCTCTAAAATTGTTGCTAATAGTTTAAAGAAAAATGGTATTTTTTTTTGCAGGAATTGATTTAGTTGGTGGGTATTTAATAGGAGATATTAATGTAACTTCTCCAACTGGTTTGCCACAGTATAAAAATTTAACAGGAAAAAATTTAGCAATTGATTTTTGGAATGAGCTGGAAAAACTAAAATAAACCTTCTACCTCGCCATCCTTATTTACCATTATATTTTCTGCAGCGGGTCTTTCAGGTAATCCAGGCATAGTCATTATTTCCCCACATACAACTACAATAAATTCAGCTCCAGAAGAAAGCCTTACTTCTCTAACAGGAAGAACATGCCCTGTAGGCGCACCCTTTAAACTTGGATCTGTCGAAAAGCTATATTGAGTTTTAGCAACACAAATTGGAAGTTTTCCGTATCCTTTTTTTTCAAAATCTTTTAACTGATTTCGAACTTTCGTATCAGCTACGACTTCACTTGCATGATAAATTTCTTGGCCAATTTTTTCAATTTTTTTAAATAAAGTAAGTTTATCTTCATATAAAAACCTAAATGTATTTTTACTCTTCTTACAGATT
>CACIOK010000001.1 GCA_902588255.1 uncultured Pelagibacteraceae bacterium | reverse complement strand
TCACTTAATGTTGTTGCAATAGATTATGGAATAAAAAAAATATTTTAAGATATTTTTCAGATTTTAACTGCAATGTTAATATTGTTTCATGCAAAACTAGTGTCGAAAAAATATTAAAACTAAAACCAAATGGTATTTTTTTATCTAATGGACCTGGAGACCCTGCTGCTACAGGAAAATATGCTATTGGAATAATTAAAGAGCTAATAACAAAAGATTTACCTGTTTTTGGAATATGCCTAGGCCATCAAATATTAGGTTTGGCACTTGGTGCAAAAACAAAAAAAATGAAACTTGGCCATAGAGGAGCAAATCATCCTGTAAAAAATTTAACAGAAAATAAAGTTGAAATTACAAGCCAAAATCATGGTTTTGAAATAATTAAAGAAGGTTTACCAAAAAATATTCAAATAACTCATACTTCCTTATTTGATAATAGCATTGAGGGAATTAGGTTGAAAAACAAACCTGTATTCTCAGTTCAATATCATCCCGAATCTAACCCTGGTCCTCAAGACAGTGTTTATTTGTTTCAAGAATTTATTAACAATATGAAAAAAAATGCCAAAAAGAAAAGATCTTAAAAAAATTTTAGTTGTTGGTGCGGGACCTATAGTAATTGGCCAAGCATGTGAATTTGATTATTCAGGGACACAAGCTTGCAAAGCTCTTAAAGATGAAGGTTACAAAGTCATTTTAATTAATTCTAACCCAGCAACAATTATGACGGACCCTAATGTTGCTGATAAAACCTATATAGAGCCTATTACTTTAGAAATTTTAGAAAAAATAATTCAAAAAGAAAAACCTGATGCAGTCTTGCCAACAATGGGTGGCCAAACAGCACTAAACTTAGCAATGGAAGCTGAAAAAAAAGGCATTTTAAAAAAATACAAAATTGAACTTATTGGAGCAAAATCCAAAGCTATCGAAAACGCTGAAGATAGAAAAAGGTTTAGAAAAAATATGCTAGATATTGGTTTAGACCTTCCTAAATCAAAAATTATCAAAAAAAACAAAGACGCTGCTCTAGCTTTAAGAAAAATTGGTTTGCCTGCAATAATTAGACCGGCATTTACTTTGGGTGGGCTTGGAGGTGGTATTGCAAAAAATAAAAATGATTTTTTTAAAATAGTAAAAAATGGTTTGCATGAGTCTCCTGTCAGTCAGGTATTAATAGAAGAATGTCTCGAAGGGTGGAAAGAATTTGAAATGGAAGTTGTTAGAGATAAAAATGATAACTGTATAATAATATGTTCAATAGAAAATGTGGACCCTATGGGTATTCATACAGGCGACTCCATTACAATTGCTCCGGCTTTGACGCTCACGGATAAAGAATATCAAGTAATGAGAAATGCATCTATAGCATGTCTAAGAAAAATTGGCGTTGAAACTGGTGGATCAAATGTCCAGTTTGCAATTAATCCGAAGAACGGAAGAATGGTTATAATAGAGATGAACCCAAGGGTTTCAAGATCATCAGCCTTAGCATCTAAAGCAACTGGGTTTCCTATTGCAAAAGTTGCAGCAAAGCTAGCTGTAGGATATACGCTTGACGAATTAAAAAATGAAATAACCAAAACAACACCTGCATCTTTTGAACCAACAATTGATTATGTTGTGACAAAAATTCCTAGGTTTACTTTTGAAAAATTTTCTCAATCTCCGGCGATTTTGGGAACATCAATGAAATCTGTAGGAGAAGCGATGGCAATTGGAAGAAACTTCAAAGAGTCTCTTCAAAAAGCATTATCATCTCTAGAAATTGGCCTATCAGGTCTAGATAGAATTTTTAATCTTAGCAAAAAAGAAATTGAGAAAAAACTAAAAATAAATATTCCGAATAAATTACTTTTAGTTGCAGAGGCTATAAGAAAAAAAATAAAGCTTAAAAAAATCCAAAAACTCTCTGGTATTGATTCATGGTTTTTAGATCAAATAAAAGAAATTGTAGAAGAAGAAAATAAAATAAAAAAGAATGGAGTTCCAAAAAACTTTGAAGATTTTAATAAATTAAAATCTATGGGTTTTTCAGATAAGAAAATATCTGAACTTTCTGCAACAAATGAAAAAATAGTGAAACAAAAAAGAACAGCGCTAAAAGTTTTCCCTGTCTATAAGAAGGTAGATACCTGTGCAGCTGAATTTAAGTCATTCACACCTTATATGTATTCTACATATCAAAGAAATTTTTCAATAAAGACTGAATGTGAAGCTGATCCAAGTTCAAAAAAGAAAATTATTATTTTAGGTGGTGGACCCAATAGAATAGGTCAAGGAATTGAATTTGATTATTGCTGTTGTCAAGCAAGCTACGCTTTAAAGGATGCTGGTTTTGAAACTATAATGATAAATTGTAATCCAGAAACGGTCTCTACAGATTATGATACAAGTGATAGACTTTATTTTGAGCCTTTAATAGAAGAATATGTTCATAATATAATCTTAAAAGAAAAATCGAATGGAAATTTAGTTGGAATAATTGCACAATTTGGTGGTCAAACTCCTATTAAACTTGCAAAATTTCTCCATGAAAATTCATTACCAATTATAGGAACACAATATTCTTCAATCGATCTTGCTGAGGATAGAGATAGATTTAGAAATCTCTTAACAAAATTAAAATTAAAACAAGCAGAAAGTGGAATTGCAAAAACATATGATGAGGCAATTAAAATTGCTTTAAGAATTGGATTACCGTTAATGGTTAGACCTTCTTATGTATTAGGCGGAAGAGCAATGGAAATAGTCTATGAAAAAAGCCAACTTAAAGAGTTTGTTGAAGAGGCATTTATAGCTGGAGAAAATAACCCAATTTTAATAGATAAATTCATAAACAACGCAATGGAAGTTGACGTAGATGCTATTTCGGATGGCAAAGAGGTTTTTGTTGCAGGTATTATGCAACACATTGAAGAAGCTGGCATACATTCGGGCGACTCAGCATGTTGTTTACCACCGATTGCTATTAAAAAAAGTTTAATTGAAGAGATTAAAGTTCAAACAAAAAAATTAGCCATAGCATTAAAAGTTGTAGGTTTTATGAATGTTCAGTACGCAATAAAAAATGATAAAATTTTTATTATTGAAGTAAACCCAAGAGCCAGTAGAACAGTTCCGTTTGTATCAAAAGCAAAAGGGATTTCTTTAGCCAAAATTGCATCGAGAATAATGACAGGAGAAAAATTATCAAAATTCAATTTAAAAAATAAAAATAAAAATATGTATGCAGTTAAAGAAGCTGTTTTTCCATTTAATAAGTTTCCAAATGTAGATGTGTTATTAGGTCCCGAAATGAAGTCTACTGGTGAAGTTATGGGACTAGATAAAGATTTTGGGTTAGCATATGCAAAAAGTCAAATAGCATCATCAAATTCATTACCAACTAAAGGACTAGCATTTATATCTTTAAAAAATAGTCATAAAGAGGAAGGTATTGATTTAGCCAAACAATTATTAAAATTAAATTTTACTTTGTCTGCTACAAAGGGAACTGCAAACTTCATACGTAAACATGGCATGAAATGCAAAAAAATAAATAAGGTTAGTGGAGGATCCCCACATATAGTTGATGTATTAAATTCAAAAAAAATTGCTTTAGTAATTAATACCGGAGGAGGAAAGAGTGAACACAGGCTTAATGATGCGATCGCCTTAAGAAGAGCGACTTTAATAAATAAAGTGCCTTATTGTACAAACATGTCTACAGCGCAAGCTTGTTTGAAAGGCATTAAATCTCTAAAAACACTACCAATTACTGCGACTCCTATCCAAGATATATAGTTATTCTACTTTCCAATCAGTTGGAAATGTTACATAGTTCACTTGTAAGCATCGTCTTTCTCTGATTATTTCTTTTTTTTCCATACCATGCCAAGTATTTGGTCCACTTGTAAAAAAGTATCCATAGTTATTTTTGTATGGAACAGTCTTAATTTTTTCCAATTTTTCATTATATAAATCTGTGCCCAAATCCTCAGACTCATTTAATTTATTCACAAATATTAGACCCGATAATATTTTTTCCTTAATATCGCAGTGAGGTTTTAACCAAAACCCTTTCCTATCACATATAACTTCAACCCTTACATATGAATTGGATAAATCTTTTTTAATTAATTTGGAGAGTATTTCGTAAGTTTTCTTTGATTGTAATTCTTTAATAAATTTTACTAAATTAGGAAAATTTTGAGAATTTTCTTTTGTTATAAAACATCTAAATTTTATAGCTTTGCCGCCTGAGGCTATACCTTCTCTAAATTCAGCTGCTCCTCCATCAATTGCTCTTGTTCCATCATAAGTTAAATTATGTTCATTAACGTCAGCTATATCTGCATTTATTATCTCTTGTATTGACTCTTCAGTTAATGGATCATTGTATTCCCAATGCTCAAAAGGGATGTCCGATTTTTTTGATTTATTTAATATTGAATTAAGAAAAATCATATTTTTCAATTTTATCTTTTATATAACTTGATATTCTTTGGGTTTCATCTAATTTTTCATAATTCCAATCCTCAATTGACGTTCCAAGACTTTTAATAATATTTAAGCTCTCAAATAATTCAAAAAAGTCTTTAAACCTATTATTTTTCTTGATAGCTGGCATTTGTGCTACATATATTGGTTTGCCAGTTAAGGCTGCCTCTGAAATCATAGAAGTAGAATCACAAGTTACAACAATATGATCTGCTAGCTGTAAAGAGGATAAATAAGCTTTTTTATCTACATTTGTAATTACAATTTGATTGTTATCAAAATAATTTTGAGCCATTTCAATAATTTTTTTGGGTGTTCTCATTGAAGGTATAATTATAGCCTGATAATTATTTTGTACGAAGCTTTTCTTGACTCTAGAAAAAATGCCATCAATTACACGATCATTATAACTATAATATTTATTTGGACCTCCAATAATAAATGAAACTATTTTTTTTTTTGGATCTATTTTAGATTTAAGATAATTTTGACTTAAAACCAGTTCATCTTTTGTCAAATAATGTATTGCACCTTTGGTAGTTAAAACATTTGATCCAGTTATTCTATCGTGTTCTGGGGCTATAACGAAATCAAAATTATTTAATGATACTTTGGGGTCTTGAATATGAATATTGATAATTTTGCTTTTATATTTATTTTTTAAATATAATGAGGGAATAACACTTTTTCGGCCACATGAAATTACAATATTAAAATGTTGATTGATTTTATTTTTAAAAACAAAACTTTTAACTGGGGTTATCTTTGGGGGTAAAAATTTCCAAAAATTGTTAAGTTCAATTTTTTCGTGTATAAAATTTAAGTTCAGAGCTTTAGCTAATCCCTCAACTTGGCTTACCATTCCGTGCATGCCTTCTGTTAATAATAAACCTTTTAATTTGGACATAAATTACTATATAGCTTTGATATGAAACAAAATCCAACTAAACACACAAAAGTGTTGATAATTGGATCTGGCCCAGCTGGATATACCGCTGCTGTTTATGCAGCAAGAGCAATGTTAAAACCTATAATGGTTTCTGGTATGGAGCCAGGAGGACAATTAACAACCACAACTGATGTTGAAAATTATCCAGGATTTGCAAAAGTAATACAAGGTCCTTGGCTAATGGAGCAAATGAAAGAACAGGCAGAAGCAGTGGGAACCGAGATGGTTCAGGATCAAATCTCATCAGTAAATTTAAAATCTAAACCTTTTGAAGCTACAGGAGATGGCGGCCAAAAATATACTGCGGACTCAATTATTATCTCAACAGGAGCACAAGCTAGATGGCTTAACATAGAGTCTGAAAAAAAATTTAGAGGATTTGGAGTTTCTGCATGTGCAACATGTGACGGTTTTTTCTTTAAAGACAAAACAGTGGCCGTTGTTGGAGGGGGAAACGCAGCTGTCGAGGAAGCAATATTTCTTACAAAGTTTGCATCAAAGGTTCAATTAATTCACAGAAGAGACTCGCTGAGAGCAGAAAAAATGCTTCAAAAAAAATTAATGGATAATCAAAAAATTGAAATAATTTGGGATAGCGTAGTTGAAGAGGTGATTGGAGACAATGAACCTAAAAATGTAAAAGGTTTAAAAATTAAAAATGTAAAAACTAATAAAGTAGAAGAATTAAAAATAGATGGACTTTTCATTGCCATCGGGCACGATCCTGCAACTCATTTATTTAAAGATCAATTAGATATGGATAAAGAAGGTTATTTAACAACAAAACCGGACTCTACAGAAACAAACGTCCCTGGTGTATTTGCTGCAGGAGACGTAAAAGATAAAATTTTTAGACAAGCTGTTACTGCAGCAGGCATGGGCTGTATGGCAGCACTTGAAGCTGAAAAATTTTTATCTCATTAGCAAAACATGCATAGCAGAAATTCAATATTAACCTTTGTTAATATAGCAATATTGCTAAATAATAAATTATGAGTGATAAAGTTTTATTAACTGGTGTCAGCGGATGGATCGCAAAACATACTGCGATAGAATTATTAAATTCAGGTTTTGAAGTTTTAGGAACAGTTAGAAACAAAAATTTAATTGCACAAACAAAAGAAACTATAAGTAAATATGCTTCTATAGATAAATTGTCATTCATTGAATTGGATCTTTTAAAAGATGATGGATGGAATGATGCAACAAAAGGATGTAAATATATAATGCACGTTGCCTCTCCCTTTCCTATGAAAGTTTCAAATAATAGAGATAGTTTATTACCAGTTGCCGTAGATGGAACTTTAAGGGTTTTAAATGCTAGTTTAAATGCTGATGTAGAGCAAATAATTATAACTTCCTCTATCGTAGCAATGTTTAGAAAACCAAATAGAAGTAATCCTTATTCATTTGGAGAAAATGATTGGACTGATGTTAATTGGATTGAGGGTGTAAGTGATTACTTTTTATCGAAAACAAAAGCTGAAAGAGCCGCTTGGGATTTTATGGAAAGCAAAGGATTAAAAAATAAATTAACATCAATTAATCCGGGAGGGGTATTCGGTGATGCATTGGATAAAAAAGGAGGCACATCAATCGAATATGTAAGGCAATTTATGAAGGGTAAATTTCCAGGTGCACCTAAATTTGCAGTTTTAATTTCTGACGTAAAAGATATAGCCAAGGCGCATGTTGCCTGCATTGGAAATAACAAAGTTGGTGGAAGAAGGTTAATTGTTGGTAAAGAAGTAAAAAAACTAGTTGAATTATCTCAATTGATGGCTGAAGCAATGCCTGAGTATGCAAAAAAACTTCCCAAAAAAGAACTACCAAATTTTATGGTTAAATTAATTAGTTATTTGGACTCGAGTGCTAAAACAATGATACCGGATCTAGGAATTTTAATGCAAACTGACACAACTTATGCTGAAGAATTATTAGGTTTTAAATTTAAACCTGCAAAAGGTTGTATATCTGAGAATGCTAAATCAGTTGTAAGACTTGGCTTAGTCTAAATTATTGCAAAAGGATTTTATTCTCTCCATTGCTATTTTAAGCTTTTGCATTGATGTGGCATAAGAAATTCTAAAATAACCAGGTAAACCAAAAGCTGATCCTTGAACGACAGCTACATTTGCCTTTTCTAAAAGCTTTTCAACAAATTCACTATCTGTTTTTAGTTTTGTTTTTTTACCTAATAATTTTTTGCAACTTGGAAAAACATAAAAAGCACCATTTGGAGTTAAGCAATTAATTCCTTTTATTTTGTTTAAACTACTTACTACAAAATCTCTTCTTTTTTTAAACTCTTTTGATCTTACTTTTATAAAATTTTGAGTTCCATTTAAAGCTTCAACGGCTGCTGCTTGACTTACTGAAGATGGATTTGAAGTTGATTGAGATTGAATTTTACGAATTGCTTTAATTATTTCTTTTGGTCCTCCCGCATAACCTATTCTCCATCCTGTCATAGCATAAGATTTACTTACGCCATTCATGGTAAGAGTTCTGTTTTTTAAACTAGGTATTTGAGCAATTGTGAAAAACTTATCTTTATCATATGTGATATGCTCATAAATATCATCACTTAAAATTTGAATTTTCTTATATTTAATTAATACTTGGGATAATTTTTTTATCTCTGTTTTTGTATAACTTGCACCTGTAGGATTTGATGGTGAATTTAATATTAGCCATTTTGTTTTTTTAGAAATTGCTCTCTTTAATTTTTGTGGAGTTAATTTAAAATTATCTGACTCATTACATTTAATAATTTTTGGTTTACCACCTGCTAACAAAACCATATCAGGATAGGAAACCCAAAAAGGTGCTGGAATAATTACTTCATCTCCTCTATTTAGAGTTGCCATGAATGCATTATAAAGAACTTGCTTACCACCTGTTCCTACTGTTATCTCCTCGTTTAAGTACGTCAAATTATTTTCTTTTTTAAATTTTCTAATTATTGCTTTTTTTAAAGCTGGTGTTCCATCAACTGCTGTGTATTTGGTATCACCTCTCCTAATTGCTTTTATGGCTGCATTCTTAATATTATTTGGTGTATCGAAATCAGGCTCTCCTGCTCCTAATCCAATTACGTCTTTACCTGCTGCTCTCAATTCTCTAGCTTTTTGAGTAACAGCTATAGTTGGTGATGGTTTAATTCTTTTTAAATTGTCCGATATTATGCTCATTGAAATATAAAATTATTCTACTACGTTGTTTAATATATGGAAAATACTTATCAAGATTTAATTACAGATATTCAGAGTAAAAATCCAAAAATTAGTGGAAAACTTGAGGGTGGTAAAAAATTCAAAATTAAATCTGATTTTAAACCTGCTGGAGATCAGCCGGAGGCTATAAAAAAATTGGTTCAAAGTGCCAATAAAGGAGAGTTTAATCAAGTTCTCCTTGGAGTCACGGGATCCGGAAAAACTTTTACAATGGCTAAAATTATTGAACAAACAAATAGACCCGCTTTAATATTAGCACCTAATAAAACTTTGGCGGCTCAGCTTTATGGAGAAATGAAAAGTTTTTTTCCAGAAAATGCAGTTGAATATTTCGTATCCTATTATGATTATTATACACCTGAAGCATACGTTCCAAGATCAGATACTTATATCGAAAAAGAGGCTTCTATTAATGAACAAATTGATAGAATGAGACACTCTGCTACTAGATCTTTACTCGAAAGAGATGACGTTTTAATTGTAGCTAGTGTTTCATGTATTTATGGACTTGGATCTGTTGAAGCTTACAGCAAGATGACTTTAACGCTCCAAAAAAATTATGATTATAATAGAGAACAAATAATTAAATCTTTAGTTGCTCTTCAATATAAAAGAAATGATCAGAATTTTTATAGAGGGACCTTTAGAGCTAGAGGGGAGTATCTTGAAATTTTTCCTTCTCATTTAGAAGATAGAGCTTGGAGATTAAGTTTGTTCGGAGATAAACTTGAAAAAATTGAAGAATTTGATCCATTAACAGGAGATCAAGTTAGAGATTTAAATTTAGTAAAAGTTTATGCTAACAGTCATTACATCACGCCAAAACCTACAATTGAACAAGCAATTATAAATATTAGAAAAGAACTAGAGCTAACACTTAAAAAACATAAAGCTGAAAATAAACTACTAGAGGCACAAAGATTAGAGGAAAGAACTAAATTTGATTTAGAGATGATTGAAGCAACTGGATCTTGTGCCGGAATTGAGAACTATTCAAGATTTTTATCTGGAAGAAAACCTGGTGAACCACCTCCAACTTTATTTGAATATTTTCCTGATAATACTTTAATTTTTGTTGATGAGTGTCACGTAACAGTTCCTCAGCTAAATGGAATGTTTAAAGGAGACAGGTCTAGAAAAAGTACACTTGCAGAGTATGGTTTCAGATTGCCTTCATGTATGGATAACAGACCACTAAAATTTGAAGAATGGGACTTAATGAGGACGCAAACAATATTCGTTTCTGCAACTCCAGGGCCATGGGAACTTGAGCAAACAAAAGGTAAATTTATAGACCAAGTTATCAGGCCTACAGGTTTAATAGACCCAGATGTAGAAATAAGACCAGCTAAAAATCAAGTTGATGATCTTATGTATGAATGTAAAAAAGTTGTAGAAAAAAATCACAGAGTTCTTGTAACAACACTTACAAAAAAAATGGCAGAAGATTTAACTGAGTATCTTCACGAAAATGGAATTAAAGTAAGATACCTTCACTCTGATATCGACACACTTGAAAGAATTGAAATTATGAGAGATCTTAGAATGGGTGTCTTTGATGTTTTGGTTGGAATTAATCTATTAAGAGAGGGTCTTGATATTCCCGAATGTTCCTTAGTTGGAATATTAGATGCTGACAAAGAAGGTTTTTTAAGATCAGAAACTTCACTAATACAAACAATTGGAAGAGCTGCAAGAAATATAGAGGGAAGAGTTATTCTTTATGCCGACAAAGAAACAAAAAGTATTAAAAAAGCAATTGAAGAGACGAATAGAAGAAGGCAAATACAATTAGATTATAACAAAAAAAATAATATTAATGCTACTTCAGTTAAGAAAGAAATTAGTGATATTTTAGAAAGTGTTTATGAGAAGGATTATATAAAAGTAAGTGAAAATTCAAATATTGGGGGTAATCTTAAAAAACATTTAAAAGGATTAAATAAAAAAATGAAGGATGCTGCATCAAATCTAGAATTCGAGGAAGCAGCAAAAATTAGAGACGAAATAAGAAAATTGGAGGCTACAGAATTAGAAATAACTTTAAATCCAAAAATAAGACAGTACGATGTCAAAAATAGATTATATCCAAAGGGCAGATCAACTTTAGGGATGCCTGGAACAAAGGTTAAAAAAAAGAGAGATAAAAAATGGAAGCCAAAAAGATAATAATAACAGGTGGAGCAACACGGATTGGCGCAGCGATCGCTAAAAAATTATCTGGACCTGGAAAAGAAATAATTATTCATTACAACAAATCAAAGCAAAAAGCTGAAAATTTAAAAAATGAACTATCAAAAAATCAAACAAAAATTTTTCTAGTGAAGGGTGATCTAAGTAAAGAAAAAGATGTAAATAAAATAGTAAAATTTGCTAAATCTAAATTGAAGTATTTTGATTGCTTAATTAATAATGCTTCATTATTCGAAAATGACAAGATTGAAAATTTTACCACAAATAGCTGGGGACGCCATTTAAGAACTAATTTAAGAACACCGGCAATGCTATCTAAAGAATTTGCTAAAAATATTAGAGGTAAAAATAACAATATAATTAACATTATTGACCAAAGAATTTTTAAATTAACGCCATTTTTCTTTTCTTACACAATTAGTAAAACTGGGCTTTTCACTCTTACAAAAACTAGTGCTATGAGTTTGGCTCCGAACATACGTGTAAATGGCATCGCACCTGGTCCAACTTTAAAAAATAAAAGACAATCAGATAAACATTTTAAAAAACAATATTTGGCAACTCCATTAAAAAAACAAGTAGAAGCAAGTGAAATTTGTAATGCTGTCGAATTTTTTATCAAGAATAGGTCAATTACAGGACAAGTAATTTCAATAGATAGTGGTCAAAGTTTAAACTGGCAAACTCCTGATATAATGGGAGGAAAAGAATGAAAAAAAGTAATCTCAAAGTTATTAAGTTAGGTAAATCTTTATTTAACTACGAAAAAAAAGTTTTAATTAAAGAATTAATTTTAGATTTAAAACTTGGATACTATGAATTTGAAAAAGAAAAAGCCCAAAAAGTAAAATTTAATCTAGAAATAGATTATAAGGATAAAAAGCCCACAAATGACAGGGATTTAAAGTCAATTGTAAACTACGGCAAAATTGTAAAATTAGTAAAAAAATTAGTTAAAAATAAACATTACAATTTCTTAGAGACCTTGGCAGAAGACGTTTTTGATGAACTATTTAAAGATAAAAGAATTGATAAAATAACTCTTAAGATTGAGAAATTGGAAATTTTAAAGGACTGCTCATCTGTTGGGATTCAAATTTCTAAAAAAAGAAGTCATGAAAAAGTCTGATATTGGCAAAGAAGTAATTAAAAAAGAACTACCCGTAATACCAAAATTACCTGGTGTTTATAGAATGCTTAATGAAAAAAATGAAATTTTATACGTAGGAAAAGCAAAAAATCTACCCAATAGATTAAAATCTTATGTAACAGAAAGAAATCATATTATTAGAACAGAAAGAATGCTATCTCAAACAAAAAAGATTGAGATAACTACAACATCAAATGAAAGCGAAGCCTTATTGTTAGAGGCAAATTTAATCAAAAAATTTAAACCTAAATTTAATATTCTTTTAAGAGACGATAAATCATTCCCTTTTATTTATATAGGCAACAAAGACAAATGGCCTCAAATTACAAAACATAGAGGTAAAAAAATAAAAGATGGTTTCTTTTTTGGTCCTTTTGCATCAGCTGGATCTGCAAATTGGACTATAAAAATGATCCAAAAAATTTTCCAATTGAGAGTTTGTGATGACACAGTTTTTAAAAATCGTGAAAGACCATGTATTTTATATCAAATTAAAAGATGTTCAGGTCCTTGTGTTGGAAATATAAATGAAGTTGATTATAAAAAAACTGTAGAAGATGCAATAGAGTTTGTCTCGGGAAAATCTAGAAAAATTCAAAAAAATCTTTCAAATCAAATGGAAAAAGCAAGCGAAGAGCTTGATTTTGAAAAAGCCACAATCTTAAGAGATAGAATTAAATCTTTAAATATTATTCAGTCGTCTCAAAGAATTAATGAGGCAAATTTAGTAGAGGCAGACGTTATCGCTGGTTATAAAGAATCAGGAAAAACATGTATACAAGTTTTCTTTTATAGATCAAAACAAAACTGGGGAAACCAGGCCTTTTTTCCAAAGCATGACACAGATGAAAGTATAGAAAATATAATTAATTCTTTTATTGCTCAATTTTATGAAAATAAAAATGTACCACAAAATATTATTTTGAGTCACCAAATAAAAGAAAGAGTATTAATTGAAAAAACATTATCTCAAAAAGAAAATAAAAGTATAAATATTTCTGTTGCAAAAAAAGGATCTAAACTAAAAGTTATAGACTTAGCATTAAATAACGCGAAAGATAGTTTAAATAGAAAGCTTTATGAAAGCCAAAATAATAAAAATCTATTTGAGGAAGTTTCACAAAAATTTAATTTACAAACAAATATTAGCTTGGTTGAAGTTTACGATAATAGTCACATTCAAGGAAGTCATAGCGTTGGTGCTTTGATAACCTACGGTGAAGAAGGTTTTGTTAAAAAAAGATATAGAAAATTTAATATCAAAATACAAAAAAATGAAAAAGATGATTACGGTATGATTAAAGAAGTGTTAAATAGAAGATTTAAAAGAGCTCTACAAGAAAAAGATAACTATCTAACATTTCCTGACCTGGTATTAATAGATGGTGGAAAAGGCCAATATTCTGTAGCTAGAGATACCATAAACGAATTGGGCCTATACGATATACCTATAATTGCTATTGCCAAAGGCAAGTTTAGAAACAGTGGAAATGAAAAATTTTTTCATAATGGAAAAGAATATAGTTTTGAAAAAAACGACCCTACCCTTTTCTTTCTTCAAAGGCTTAGAGATGAAGCTCACAGATTTGCAATAAGTGCCCATAGAGCAAAAAGAAAAAAAGCAATAAGTAGATCTCTTTTAGATCAAATTAATGGCATTGGATCTATAAGAAAGAGAGCCATATTAAATCACTTTGGATCAGCTCGAGCGGTAGAATCTGCAAGCTTAGATGAAATTAAGTCAGTCGAGGGAGTAGAAGAAAAAGTTGCTAAAAAGATATATAATTTTTTTCACGAATAATTATGAAAATAAAAATACCAAATATACTAACTATCGGCAGAATAATAATTGTTCCTATTTTTGTTTTTTCTTTTTATCTTCCAGGTTTATATGGGGATGTAATTCCTTTTGCTCTATTTATTATAGCTTCATTCACTGATTTTCTAGATGGATTATTAGCAAGAATGTTTCAAGAAGAGTCTAAGCTAGGAGAACTTTTAGATCCAATAGCAGACAAAATCATTGTTGCTGCTGCACTCATACTTTTAGTAATGAATGGAACAATTAAAAATTTTGAAGTAATTGCAGCTATTATAATCTTAACAAGAGAAATTTTAATATCTGGTTTAAGAGAATTTTTAGCCAAAGGACAGATAAAATTACCAGTTTCAAACTTAGCAAAATTAAAAACTTTCTTACAAATGTTTTCTATTGCAATTTTGTTAACAGGCGAAACAGGAAAAAAAATAATAAATTTTCAAGATTATGATGCTCAAACTATAGGAATAATTTTATTATGGTTTTCTGCATTTTTAACTTTGTACACAGGCTATGAATATATAATAAAAGGGATAGATCACGCAATATCTGAAGATGAAAAAAATTAAGCTGCTTTTTTTTTTCTAACTAATGCCTGATAGCTTTCATTTAAATCCAAAATTGTATCACAAACTTTAAATTTATATTTATCAATACACGAAACTGGGGTTACTTCGGCTGCTGTTCCTGTTAAAAAACATCCAACAAATTTTGACAATTCATCAGGTGATATTTTTCTTTCAATAACCTTAATTTTTTTTGATTTTGCAATTTCAATTACTGTCCTTCTAGTAATACCATCTAAAAAAGAATCTGGCGTAGGCGTATGCAAACTTCCCTCGCTATCTTTAAAAAAAACATTAGCTCCAGTAGCTTCCGCAACATTGCCTTCGTGGTCTAACATGAGTGAATCTGTAAATCCTTGCTGTTCGGCTTCATGTTTAGATAAAGTACAAATCATATATAAACCTGAGGCTTTTGTATCCCAAGGTATTGTATCTGGCGCAGGTCTTCTCCATTTAGAAATATTTAATTTTATACCTTCAACTTTAAGTTTAGGATCAAAATAAGATCCCCATTCCCAAGTTGCTATTGCAACATGAATTTTTGTTTGCTGCGCAGAAATAGCCATCATCTCACTACCTCTCCATGCAACTGGTCTAACATAACCATTTTGAACATTTTGAACTGAAATTATTTTATTACAGGCATTATTTATTTCTTTTTCTGAATAAGGTATTTGAAAGCCCATTCTTTTTGCTGAGTGGAAAAATCTTGATGTATGTTCTTCAAGTTTAAAAATGGCCCCGTCATAAACTCTTTCTCCCTCAAATACACAGCTTGCATAATGCAAACCGTGACTTAAAACATGAAGTTTAACATCACCCCAATCAACCAGTTCATTATTATACCAGATTTTACCTGATCTTTTATCGTAAGTTATCATTAAAGATTTATTTTTTTAAAAAAATATCTTTGTATCTATAATATGTCAATATAACTTACCAATTATGAAAGAACTTTTATATTTAAAAGATGATCAATTAAAAGGATTTGTTGAAAAACTGTTCATGGGATACAGGGAGTCTTTTGGAGATGCAAAAAAAGTTTTAGAAAAGCATTCAATAGGAATAGCCCATCATAAGGTTATTCACCTTTTGTCAATATATGAAGGAATTACAGTTTCTGAACTTTTAAAAAAACTCAAAGTTACTAAACAAAGTTTAAACAGAATTTTGAAAGATTTAATTAAACTTGATGTTATTTCTTTTGAAAAAGATAAAAGAGATAGCAGACTAAAACATGTTTTTTTAAATGAAAAAGGACAAAAACTTTTTAATGAAATTTTTTCTGTACAAAAAAAAAGAATTTATAAAGCTTTCTTAAGTTCTAAATCAGAGGAAGTTTTATTTTTTGATAATGTTTTAAAAAAAATAATTAATGAATAAATTTGATGCACATATTCTAGTTGTTGATGATGATGAGGGTATAAGAAACTTAGTTAAACAATACTTAAATGAAAATAATTACTTAATTACCACTGCTATCAGCGCTGAGGATGCTAAAGAAAAAACTTCTATCATAAAATTTGATTTAATTGTTTTGGATGTAATGATGCCTGGAAAAAGTGGATTGGAGTTTACAATAGAAAATAAAGAAAAAATTAATACTCCTATTATTTTATTAACTGCAAGAGGAGAGACCGAAGAAAGAGTTGAAGGATTAGAAATAGGTGCTGATGATTATCTACCTAAACCTTTTGAGCCAAAAGAACTTGTACTTAGAATAAAAAATATTTTAAATAAAACCAAAAGCAAATACCAGAAAAAATTCGTGGAGTTTGATAATATTAAAATCGATCTAAATAAATTGCTAATTGTTAAAAATAATAATGAATTCAAAATAAACAACACTGAAAAAATCATTCTTGAAAAAATGATTAATGCACCTGGTGAAACTTTTTCAAGGGAGTCCATTGGAAACTTAATTAACATTGATAAAGAAAGATCGGTAGATGTTATAATAACAAGACTTAGAAAAAAAATTGAAATTGATCCAAAAAATCCAAAATATCTTCAAACAATAAGAGGAGCTGGTTATGTTTTATGGGTTGAATAAGTTCATAAAAAATTTACTGCCAAAACAATTATTTTACAGAGCTTTACTTATTGTTGCGACTCCAATTATTATCTTGCAAATAATAATCTCCATAGTTTTTTTTGATAGTCTTTGGATAAAAACTAATAAAGGAATGACAAGAGCTCTTGTAGGTGAAATTAAGTTTTTTATAGATGCATACGATAACGAGCAATACAATAAAGACTCTTTAACGAATCTTTTTTCAGAGGCGCATAATTTAAAAGTTAAATATTTTCCTCACAAAGCTTTGCCAAAAGATGATCATGAAAGATGGTTTAGTCCAATGGATAGAACGTTAAGAAGAGAACTTAAATCTCAGTTTGCTGGCCATTGGTTCGATACAACTTCTATGAAAGAATTAATTGATTTAAAAATAAAATATTTAAATGGATATTTTCAATTCATTGTTCCTAAGGATAGAGTAACAAACTCCTCGGCAAGAATTTTTGCCATGTGGATAACTTTTCCAGCCTTTTTATTAATTATAATTGCTCTAATATTTTTAAAAAATCAAACCAGACCAATTATCAATTTAGCTAAAGCTTCAGCAAAATTTGGTAGGGGTGAAAATGTTGATGAATTTAGACCATCTGGTGCTTTAGAAATTAGACAAGCTGGATACGAATTTGATAAAATGAGAAAAAGGATAATGAAACATTTAAACCAAAGATCGGAAATGTTATCTGGAATTAGCCACGACCTTAGAACTCCTTTAACAAGAATGAAATTACAGCTTGCATTAATCAAAGACAAAGAAATTTCAAAGAAATTATCAAATGATGTCTCAGAAATGGAAAAAATGCTTAATGAGTATTTACAGTTTGCAAGCTCTCGCTCTTTAGAAAAGAATGAAAATTTCAATTTAACCAATTTAATAATTGATATTATTAAAAAATATGAAAATAAAAATATAAGCTCAGAAATCAACAAAAATATATTTATGGATGGTAGAAAAAACTTAGTAATAAGATGTATAAATAATTTAATTGATAATAGTATTAAATATGCGAATAAAGTTCATATCCAACTAACAAAAAGTAATAATCATAACATTATAATTATTGATGACAATGGACCAGGAATAGATAAAAAAGAGCATGAAAACGTATTTAAACCATTTTACAAAATAAATAAAAGTCGAGGAGACTCAAAATCAAGTGTTGGTCTTGGTTTATCAATTGCATCGGACATTATTAGATCTCATGGGGGAAATATAACCTTGGATATATCGCCAATGAAAGGACTAAGAGTTAAAGTTTTTTTCCCCTTTTAGATTTTACTTTAATACTCTTTTCAATTTTTTCTAATTTTTTTTCTAAATTTTCAATTCTTCTATTTTGTACTTCTGTTTCTTCTTTACTAGTTATTTTCATCTTGAAAATTATCTCATCTCTTTTTGATCTTAGAATATTTAAAATTTCATCACTTAAATCTTTGTAAGATACAAGTCCCTGTTCAAATAATTTGGCCAATTTATCAATTACAAATTTTGATTTTGACATACATTCCTTTAAAAATCTAATATACTCTAAATTTATATAATTAAAATGTTTATAAACAATTTTGACCCGGTTGCATTCAGTTTTTTTTCATTACAAATTAAATGGTACTCAATTTCATATATTCTAGGAATTGTATTGGGCTGGAGCTACTGTAAAAAAAAATTAATTCAAGACAACAAAATTCTTAATTTATTTGATGATTCAATAATCTACATAATCTTTGGAGTCATTATAGGTGGAAGATTAGGTTATGTATTTATTTATAACTTTAAATATTATTTAGAAAATACTTCTGAAATTTTTATGATTTGGAATGGAGGAATGTCATTTCATGGAGGTTTGATTGGAGTGATTATTGCAGTTTTTTTTTATAGTAAAAAACATAAAATAAATGCATTTATTTTTTTAGATTTAATTTCTTTAGTTGCTCCTATAGGTATTTTTTTTGGTAGATTAGCAAATTTTATTAATTCAGAACTTTACGGAAAAGAAACAGATGTTTTGTGGTCTGTTAAATTTTTAGCTATTGATAGTATTCAAAGGCATCCCTCGCAAATTTATGAAGCAATTTTAGAAGGTGTAATATTATTTATTTTGTTAAATTATATGTATACAAAAAAAATATTTACCGAGCCTGGTTTGATTTCTGCATTTTTTTTAATATTATATTCTCTTTTTAGATTTTTAATGGAGTTTTTTAGAGTACCAGATGTACAAATCGGTTATATTATTTTTAATTTAAGTTTAGGACAGGTTCTTAGCATTATCTTCTTTGTTTTGGGAATTTGTTTATTTTTAAAAAAAAATAATGCTGCTTAGAAAAGATAAAACTTTCACACTAGACAAATACATTTTTGAAGCTTTATACAATAAAAAGTCTGGTTATTACATGAATGTTGACCCTTTTGGAAAAAGCGGTGATTATATTACTTCGCCTAATATTTCTATATTATTTTCTGAAATGATTGCAATCTGGATAGCTTTATTCTGGAAAAATTTAAAATCTCCAAAAAAATTTAATCTTGTGGAGCTTGGTGCCGGTAACGGAGAGATGATTTTGCAAATACTTAAAACATTTGAAAAATTCCCGTTGCTAAAAAAATCTTGTAAAATTAGTATTTTAGAAAAAAGTATTTACTTAAAAAAAATACAAAAAAAAAAATTAGAACATTATAATGTAAACTGGATAAATAATTTAAGTTCTTTATCAAATTTACCAACAATATTTATTGCAAATGAATTTTTTGATGCTTTACCTGTAAAGCAGTTAGTTAAAAAAAAAGATAAATGGTATGAAAAAAATGTAAAATTTTCAAAGTTAGAAAAACCAAAATTTGTAGATAAATTAATAAATATAAAAAAATTCGAAAAAAAGATTGGTTTTAAAATATCTCATAAGCAAAAATTCATTGAATATTCACCATCTTCTATAAAGTATTTGAAATTTATCTCCAAAATAATAAAAAATAAAGGTGGGGGCATATTAATCATAGATTATGGGTATACGGATGAGAAAATGAAAAATACTCTTAAATCTATTTCAAAACATAAGCTGAGCAATATTTTAGAAAACTTTGGTAAGTCTGATATATCTTACGATATAAGCTTTAAACTCTTTGAAAAAATTGTAAAAAAATTTGGATTAAAAGTTAATGGAATAACGAGTCAAAAAAATTTTTTACAAGAACTAGGTATATTAGAAAGGGCTGAAATAATTTCAAAAAATTTACAATTTTCTGAAAAAGCAAATATATATTTTAGAATTAAAAAATTAATCGACGAAAATGAAATGGGAAAATTATTCAAAGTTATGTTTGTATCTAAAAAAAATATAACATTCAAAATAGGATTTAAAAATTGATAAAATCTAAAAAACTCTCAAAATATAGAGCATTACAACATGGATTCTTTAATAGTAAAGGTGGTAAATCAAAAGGAATATATAAAAGTTTAAACTGCGGTATAGGATCTGCAGATAACAAAAAAAACGTTAGTAAAAACCTTGAAATTGCTTGCAAAAAACTTAGTCCTTATTACGAAAAGCTTATTTTATTAAATCAAATACACAGTAATAAGTTTCATTTTTTAGGCAAAAATTATAAAAAATATAAAACAAAACTCACAGGTGATGCTTTAGTTACAAATCAAAGAAATTTAATTATTGGGGTTTTAACTGCTGATTGTGTCCCGATATTAATTTATGATAAAAATCGTAAAATTGTTTCTGCTATCCATGCTGGATGGAAAGGTGCATTTAAAGGAATTGTCAAAAAAGTCGTAAAATTTCTATTAAAAAATGGCTGCGAATCAAAAAATCTGATTGCAGCGATAGGGCCATGTATTTCTCAAAAAAGTTACGAAATTAGGAAAGATTTTAAAACCAGATTTTTAAGGCAAAGTAAAAAAAATGAAATTTTTTTCAAAAAAATTAAAAATAAAACATATTTTTGCCTAAATAAGTATGTTTACTACCAATTGAAAAGTTTGGGGTTAAAAAAAATAGATATTATTGATAAAGATACTTACAATCACAAAAATAACTTTTTTAGCGCAAGAAGATCTATACATAAAAAAGAAAATGATTATGGTAGAAATATTTCAATAATTATGATTAATTAGGGTATCTCAATGAAATTGCTAACTGGAAATAGTAATAAAAACCTAAGCAAAAAAATTGCTAAAAATTTAAAATCAAAATTAATAAACTCAAGTATTAGAAAATTTGCAGATGGAGAAATTTACGTAGAAATAAACGAAAATATAAGAGGTAATAGTATTTTCATAATACAATCTATATCTTCACCTGCCAATGATAATTTAATGGAATTATTATTATGTATAGATGCTCTTAAAAGATCTTCAGCAAAAAATATTACTGCCGTAATACCTTATTTTGGTTATGCTCGACAAGACAGAAAAGTTGTTCCAAGAACTTCAATATCTGCCAAGCTGGTTTCTAATTTAATAACTAAAGCTGGAGCAGATAGAGTTGTAACCGTTGATTTGCATGCTGGACAAATTCAGGGATTTTTTGACATACCAGTAGATAACTTATTTGGAACTCCAATCTTTGCTAGACATATTAAAAAAAATATTAAAAGTAAAAATATTATTTGTGTTGCTCCTGATGTTGGGGGAACAGAAAGAGCAAGAGCTTTAGGAAAATTGTTAGATGTTGGTTTAGCGATAGTTGATAAAAGAAGACCAGCTCCAGGGAAATCCCAAGTAATGAATGTAATTGGAAATGTTAAAGGTAAAACATGCATATTGGTTGATGATATCATCGACTCAGGCGGAACAATTGTTAATGCGGCAAAAGCTTTAAAAGATAGAGGTGCAAAAGAAGTATATGTATATATAACTCATGGCGTTTTAAGTGGTGATGCAGTTAAAAAAATTAAAAACTCAATAATAAAAAAATTAGTAATTACTGATACAATAGATAACATAGGCAAAACTAATACAGCAAACAATATTGAAGTGCTATCAATTTCAAACTTAATGGGTGAAGCGATTAAACGAATATCTAATTCTACATCTGTTTCTGACTTGTTCAAATAATCTTCTTGAGTTATTTTTTATTTAAGTTATAAAACCTTGTTTTTTTATGAATTCAATTGAAGCAACCATTAGAAATACGAATACCAAAGGCGAGCTTGGCGCGTTAAGAAAAAAAGGTATAGTGCCAGGAATAATATATGGTGGAAAAGATCAAAACCAAAAGGTTTCTGTTTCTAAAAAAGAAATTAAGATTCTATTAGAAAAAGAAAACTTTTTATCAAATGTATTAGCGCTTAAACTTGATGGAAAAGATCAAAAAGTACTACCTAGAGAAATTAAATATGACATACTTACAGATGAACCAATTCATTTAGATTTTTTAAGAATTGTTGAAGGAACTAAAATAATTTTAGAAATACCTGTTAAATTTATTAATAATGAAAAATCACCTGGCCTTAAAAGAGGAGGCGTATTAAATATAGTAAGAAGAAAAGTTGAATTAAAGTGTCCTACAGAAAATATACCGACAGAACTAATTATAGATTTAGATGGTGTAGATATTGGTGATAGTTTTAAAATCTCTTCAATTAAATTACCAGAAAATGTTACTCCAACAATTCAGGGACGTGATTTTGTGATTGCTACTTTAGCGGCACCAACTATTATTAAAGAACCAGAAAAACCTGCGGAAGGAACAGCAGAAGGAACAGAAGGTGCAGAAGGAGCTGAAGGCACAGAAGGAGCTGAAGGAGAAACAAAAGTAGCAGCCGAAGGCGATAAGAAGGAAGCTGATAAAGACAAAAAAGATGGTGATAAAAAAACACCCGAAAAAAAAGAAGCTCCTAAAGAAAAAAAATAGTGAAAATCACAGTAAACAACTAAACAATTATGCTTTTATTTGTAGGTCTAGGAAATCCAACACCTGATAGTGAAAACAATAGACATAATATTGGTTTTAAAATTATTGACGCTATAAATAAAAAATTTTGTTTATCAAAACAAAAACCAAAATTTAAAGGTTTACTTACGACTGGTAATATAAATAGTAAAAAGGTTTTTGCTATTAAACCTTTAACTTTTATGAATAACTCAGGCATTTGTATTCGTGAGTTAATTGAGTACTTCAAAATAGATGCAGAGAATGTAATCGTATTTCATGACGATTTAGATATTGATTTTGGCAAAATAAAAACAAAGTTTGGAGGTTCCAGTGCTGGACATAATGGAATTGAGTCAATAGATAAGTTTATTGGTAAAGATTATTCTAGAGTAAGAATTGGAATAGGTAAACCAAATTCAAAATCTAATGTAGTTGATCACGTTCTTAAAGATTTTGATGAAGAAGAGATTGTAGAATTAAAAAAGGTTACAGAAAATATAACTGGTTCATTGCAAATATTAATTGATAAAAAATTAGATCTTTTTTCAAGTACAGTTAACAATAAATAATGAGTTTTAAGTGTGGTATAGTTGGATTACCAAATGTTGGTAAATCAACATTATTCAATGCACTAACGAATTCTAGCAAGGCACAAGCTGAAAATTTTCCATTTTGTACAATCGATCCAAATATAGGAATTGTACCAGTGCCTGATGATAGACTTGATCAATTAACTAAAATCTCTCAATCAAAAAAAAAAATTAATACCACTATATCTTTTGTCGATATAGCGGGACTAGTTAAAGGCGCTTCAAAAGGTGAAGGACTGGGTAATAAATTTTTATCCCATATTAGAGAAGTCGACGCAATAATTCATATGATTAGATGTTTTGACTCAAGTGATATTCAAAATGTCAACCCGGATGTTAATCCAATTAGAGACCTTGAGATTATTGAAACTGAAATGATGTTGGCAGATTTAGAGTCTATTCAAAAAAGACTTGATAAAAAAAATAAAAAAAATATGGAAAATGAGCAACTTTCTATACTAGAAACAGCACTAGATTGTATAAATAAAAATAAAAATATTGATATTTTAAATGATAATTTTAGTAAAAAAGCATTAAAACTTAGTGGCTTACTATCTGTTAAGCCAAAAATCTTTGTATGTAATGTTGATGAAAAAAGCATTGAAAAAGGTAATAAATATACAGAAAATTTTATTAATAAATTTGGAAATAAAAATACAATAATTATTTCTGCAGATATTGAAAATCAAATAAATGAATTGTCTGGAGATGAAAAAAAAAATTATATGAAAATGATAGGTTTAAAAGAAACGGGTTTAAATATTCTAATTCAAAAAGGATATAAAATCCTAGAATTAGAGACTTATTTTACCTCTGGACCTGAAGAAACAAGGGCCTGGACAATTCAAAAAAATTGTACCGCACCTAAAGCAGCAGGAGAAATACATACAGATTTTGAAAAAGGATTTATAAGAGCAGAAACAGTTACGTATCAGGATTTTATAGTTAATCAAGGCTGGCTTAATTCAAAAACAAATGGAAAAATGAGACTTGAAGGTAAAGATTATATTGTAAAAGACGGAGATGTATTAAACTTCAGATTCAACACGTGACCAAATTTTCTTCATACTAAAATAAACTAGTATGGTTATAATAAATAAATAAATTAGCGCCCTAAATCCAATTTTGTGTCTTGCTTCTAAGTGTGGTTCTGCAGACCATGCCATGAATGTTACTACATCTTTTGCCATCTGTTCTGGAGTTGCTGGTGTTCCGTCATTATAAGTAACTAAATCATCATAAAGTTGTTGAGGCATTTTAATTTTATTTCCATACATATATTTATTATAATAAACTCCATCATCTAATATCATTCCCTCTGGAGGATCTTCATATCCTAACAAAACTGAGTAAATATAATCAGCGCCTCCTGATCTTGCCTTTACAAGTACAGACATATCTGGAGGATAAGCCCCTCCATTAGAGACTTTTGCTTCTTCAACATTTGCATAAGGCATAACAAATTTATCGGATAATTTTGCAGGTCTTGTAAACATTTCTCCATCCGCATTTGGACCGTCTGTTACTTCAAAATTTGATGCAATTGCTTTTGCCTGTTGTTCTGTAAATTCAGGTCCACCTTCTTCCAAAAGATTTCTGTAAGATAGATACTTCATTGAATGACATGAGGCACACACTTCCGTGTAGACTTGATAACCTCTTTGTAATGAGCCTCTATCAAACTTTCCAAAAAATCCTTTAAAACTCCAATCGACTGGTAATAAACTTATTTTTTCACCAGCGGAATGAGCTTTATTTAAAAATATTGAGGACAAAAAAATTATGAAAAATAATTTAATAATATTTTTCATAATTTAATCAAGTTCTTTCTTTTTGATCATTTGTGGATTAGGAGAACCGCCTAAGACTGGTTCAGTAATACTCAAAGGAACGGATAAGGTTTTTTCTCTTTTTCCTAATAGCGGAAGAATAATTAAAAAATGAATAAAATAATATGCAGTGGCTACTCTAGCAATTAATAGGTAAGTTCCCTCTGCAGGCATAGCTCCCATATAACCTAAAATTAATACATCTAAGACTAGTATCCAGTAAAGCTGTTTATATATTGGTCTGAATATTGCTGACCTTATTTTTGATGTATCAAGCCATGGAAGTATTACTAAAATAAAAATTGACGCAAACATTGCTATAACTCCCAACAATTTATCAGGCACCGAACGTAAAATTGCATAGAAAGGTAATAAATACCACTCGGGCACAATATGTGCAGGAGTAACTAGTGGATTAGCTTCAATATAATTATCTGAGTGTCCCAAAATATTTGGCGAATAAAAAACAAAAAAAGCAAATACAATTAAAAATAATAACAAAGCAAACAAATCTTTAATCACTATATATGGATGGAACGGAACAGTATCTTTAGATGGTTTTTTTAAATCAATTCCTATTGGGTTATTATTTCCAGGAACATGGAGGGCCCAAATGTGTAAGACAACTAAGCCCAAAATCATAAAAGGTAGTAGATAATGTAAACTAAAAAATCTTGTCAAAGTTGGGTTATCTACAGAATATCCTCCCCACAACCAATTAGTAATGCCTTCACCAAAAAATGGTACGGCGCTAAATAAATTCGTTATTACGGTTGCTCCCCAAAAGCTCATTTGTCCCCAAGGAAGAACATAGCCCATAAAAGCTGTCATCATCATTAATAAGTAGATTATCATTCCTAAAATCCATATGACTTCTCTAGGAGCCTTATAAGATCCATAATACAAAGATCTAAATATATGAATATAAACAGCCAAAAAAAACATAGACGCACCGTTTGCATGAACATACCTAATTAACCAGCCATAGTTCACATCTCTCATTATATGTTCAACGCTATCAAAAGCTAAATCGGCATGAGCCACATAATGCATTGCTAAAACTATTCCCGTAATTATTTGAGTCATCAAACAAAAAGTTAAGATCCCTCCAAATGTCCACCAGTAATTTAAATTTTTTGGCGTCGGATATTCTTTCAAATGATCAGCTAAAGTTAGTAAAGGCAATCTATCATTAAACCATTTGCCTAATTTTGATGATGGAACATAATTGTGATCACTCATATTATTTTCTAACCAATTTTAATTGTGTTGCTATTAACAAATTCATATTTTGGAATTTCCATGTTTGTTGGGGCTGGACCTTTTCTTATTCTGCCCGAAGTATCATAGTGAGATCCATGGCAAGGACAAAACCATCCATTGTACTCGCCCTTATCTCCTAAAGGAACACAGCCAAGGTGTGTGCATATCCCTAGCATAACTAGCCATTCTGGATTTTTTGCTCTATCTTCATCTTTTTCTGGATGTGGAAGATCTTCAATTTTAACATTTCTTGCTTCGGCAATTTCATCTTGGGTTCGTCTTTTAATAAAAACAGGTTTTCCTCTCCATAGTACGGTAATTGATTTACCTGGCTCTAATGAACTAACATCAACTTCTGTGCTCGCTAGAGCTTTTACAGATCTGTCGGGATTCATTTGATCTACAAGAGGCCAAACGACTGCTCCAACACCTACCGCACCAAGAGCGTAAGAGGCTGTAAAAATGAAATCTCTTCTTTCGATTTTTTTCTTTTCGGACATTTATAATTTTTTTATTTATTTTTATCTAATATATGTTTTCATATAATATAAAAATGATTTTTTTCTACAGAAACAATGACACACAAAAATAGCCGTTTAAGGCCTAAAATTGCATTATACGAACCGGACATACCCCAAAATACAGCGGCAATTATAAGAACTTGCGCTTGCCTAGGTGCTGATCTGGAAATTATTGAACCATGTGGATTTCTCATAAACGATAAAAGGTTTAAGAGAGTAGTGATGGACTATATGGACAAAAAAATGATAAAATTTTATTCTGGAGTTGATCATTTTCTTAATGATAAATCAAAAGAAAGGATTATTTTATTGACTACAAAAGCATCTAAATCGTACACTTCTTTCAAATTCAAAATAAATGATACGCTTTTATTTGGTCGGGAAAGTGCTGGCGTACCAAAAGAAATCCATAGGATAATTAAGAATAAACTTAAAATACCAATGATGAAAAAAAAAAGATCTTTAAATATAGCTTCATCTGTTGCTATAGTTTTGGCTGAAAATTTAAGACAAAATAAATTCATAAATCATGGATAAAGAAGTTAAAAAAAAAATCGCCAAGAATTGGTTTAAAATACTTCAAAATATCATTTGTTTGGAGATTGAAAGATTAGAAAATTCATCAGTGAAGTTTATATCTAGGAAATGGGAAAAGAATCCAAAAAAAAATGACGGTGGTGGTGAATATAGAATCCTAAAAAATGGAAAAATATTTGAAAAAGTTGGAGTAAATTTTTCAGAAGTTAGTGGCAAGTTTTCTAAAGATATAAGAAAAAAAATACCAGGAACAAAAAAAAATGGAAATTTTTGGGCTTCTGGAATATCAATTGTAATGCATATGAAAAATCCCAACATACCTGCAATGCATTTTAATACTAGATATATTTATACTTCATTTGGATGGTTTGGTGGAGGAATGGATATAACTCCTTCTATAAAAGATTTAAAAGAAAAAAAATGGTTTCACAAAGAGCTTAAAAGAACTTGTGATTTTCATAATAAAAATTACTACAAAAAATATAAAAAATGGTGTGACCAATATTTTTATTTACCTCATAGAAAAGAAATGAGAGGCATAGGAGGAATCTTTTTTGATTATAAGAAGAAAAACTGGGAAAAAGATTTTGCATTTGTTAGAGATGTTGGAATAACTTTTAAAAATATTTTCAAAACAATAATATTAAAGAAATATAAAAAAAAATGGAATGCAAAACAAAAGGAGCTACAATATTTAAAAAGAGGTAGATATGTTGAGTTTAACTTAATATATGATAAAGGAACAAAATTTGGGTTACAAACAGGTGGAAATACTGAAGCAATTTTAATGTCATTGCCTCCTTTGGCAAAATGGAAATGATATGGACAAAGAACCAATTACAATCCAAGGTCTTGAAAAATTAAAAGAAGAATTAGTTTTTTTAAAAGAAAAAAAAAGACCAGAAATAGTTTCTGCTATAGCTGAAGCAAGATCACATGGTGATCTCAAAGAAAATGCAGAATATCATGCTGCAAAAGAACAACAATCACACAATGAAGGAAGAATAGAACAAATTAATGATGTCATAGCAAGAGCAAACGTAATTGATGTAACTAAAATAAATAATGATGGGAAAATTATTTTTGGTTCAACTGTTTTTTTAGAAAATTTAGATAATGGCGAAAAAATTGAATATAAAATAGTTGGCAAAGATGAAGCTGACTTAAAAAATAAACTTATCTACTTTCAATCACCAGTGGGTAAAGGATTAATAGGTAAAAATAAAAATGATCTAGTAGAGATTAAAACACCAGCTGGAATTAAAAATTTTGAAATAAAAGATGTCAAATATATTTAGCCATTTATAAGTTTTTCAACTTCCTTTTCAGAAATTGTGAAATCATTATCAACCCACTTGTTTTCAATTTGCTTTAATTTTAGTCCTAGCTCCTCACCTTCGGGGATATTATATTTAGTCATTAGTGTGATTGCTCTTAAAGGTAATATAGGTACTTCTTTATCTTTAAAAAATTCTATAAAGTTTAATAATTTTTTATCTACTTTTTTTGACCTAAAAATATGAAAATTAATCAAATCTAACAAGGACTCTTTCCCTTTGAAATATAAAACTTTCCAAAGATTCTTTATATTAAGATTTCTATTATTTTTTTCTTTTAAATAATCATTTAAAAATAAAATTCTTTTTTGGTCTTTTTTAGAAATATTAAACTTATAAATAAAATAATCAGCATTATCTGTTCCATCTACAACCATTAAAGAAATTAAAAAAATGAAATCTATTTTTTTTATATTGTCCTTTGCATATTTATTTAGATTTTTAATTAAATGAATATTTTTAAATTGTGGAAATATTAAACTTATAATTTCACAGCTAAATTCATCATCATTTAAATTTAAAAATCCATCAGAATTAAATAGTTTTTTAAACTCATCAATCAATCTCTCAGAAGAAATTTTAGAAACTCCTTCAAGATTCTTTTTTATAGTCTTGGTAACATCTATATTGTGACCGTGTTTACTATAATTTAAAAAAAATCTGATATAACGCAAAATTCTTAGATAATCTTCTCTTATCCTTTTTTCTGCATCTCCAATAAAACTTATTTTTCCATCTTCAAGATCTTTCTTTCCATTAAAAGGATCAAATATATTTCCTTCCAAATCTGAATAAATTGAATTAATTGAAAAATCTCTTCTTGATGCATCCTCTTTCCAATCATTAGTAAAAATAACATCTGCGTGTCTTCCGTCAGTTTTTATGTCTTTCCTTAAGGATGTAATTTCAAACTTATAATCATTAATAATTGCTGTAATAGTTCCATGCTCTAATCCGGTTTCGTAAAATTTTATATTTTTTTTCTTACAAACTTGTATTATTTGTTCGGGATTTAAATTTGTCGCAAGATCAATATCATTAACTTTCTCATTTTTTAAAATTTTTCTTACACACCCTCCTACGTACCTGATCTCACTCTCATCTGAATAGCTTTCTACAGCTCGAAAAAGTAATTCTATCTCAGTTTTTTTTCTTAATTCTTGAAATCCTATATTTAGATTTCCAAGATTTTTCGAACGTAAAAAAAATTTATTTAAAATTTCTATCATATTTGGCTGGGGCGCTAGGATTCGAACCTAGGAATGGCGGTACCAAAAACCGCTGCCTTACCACTTGGCTACGCCCCAAAATTAAATTCATATAGCATAAAAAAAAAAATTTATACAGTTTTAGATACTATACACCAGTAATTTTTATATTTCTTTTTGAATAATCCAAGTCCTTTTAGAGCTTTTTTTTTAGACTGATAGTACGCTACTAAGCATGATCCTGATCCTGTCATTCTAACACACATTGTATTAGGCAAACTTGATAAAAATAATTTTAGGTTTTTTAATTTTGGATTTAATTTAAACGCAGCTTTTTCTAAATCATTTTTTGAATTGGTTATATTTTTTATAGTAAATAAACTTGATTTAGGATTATTGTACTTTGGTTTAGTTTGTTCTTTATTTTTTGAGTAAATAATTTTTGTAGAGCAACCAAAATTGGGCTTAACAATCAAAGTGTAAAGACCAATTTTTTTTTCATTTATAGTCAATTTGCCTGTTTTTGACATAACGGTGTTCTTAAAATTCATTCCAAGTGGAACGTCTGAACCAATTGATTTAAGAATATTGCACATATTTTTTTTGCTTAAATTTACGATTTTTCTTTTCAAAAAAAATTTTGCAAGGGTTGAAGCGTTCATTGAACCTCCACCCATTCCAGATTTTTGGGGAATATTTTTTATTATTTTAATTTCGAATTTTCTTCCTTTAAGCAAGTCTTTTTCATCAAGTAAATTAAGTAATTTATTTACTGAGTTGTTCTTAGATATATTTTTTGAAAATTTTCCAAGAAATTTTATTTTGTGTTTTAAAGTTTTAGTTTCTCTAATATATATTAAATCATAAAAATTGATAAATGTTACTAAACTTTCAATTAAGTGATGTTTTTTTGGTATTTTTTTAATTATATTTAAAGAAAGATTTATTTTTGCATACGATTTAATTTTTAAAAGTCGCATTTATTATATTTTTTGTAACCCTTTTAAAATTTTTATATAAACTTTATTTTTCATCTCCTCTTCTGAGTCCTCAAAAGTTAGGACACTTTCCCAAAAATATTTTGCTTCCATCTTCCTATTTAGTTTCCATAAAATATCTCCATAGTGATCATTTACTATTGGGTCGTTAGGCATTATTTGTATTGCTTTTTTTAATAATTTTTCTGCTTCAATAAAGTTTCCAGTTAAATAATGAGCCCATCCGATTGAGTCTATAATAAATGCACTGTCTGGTTCTTGTTCGTAAGCTTTTTTAAGCATTTTCATTGCTTCATCTATTTTGTAATTTCTTTCTAACCATGAATAAGCTAAATAATTTAAAACATAAGCGTCATCTGGTTCTATTTCTAAACATTTTATAAGATCTTTGTCTGATTGTGCATATTTCCCCAATCTTTCAAATCCACTTCCTCTTCTATACAGAACTGTAGCGTAAGTAGAAGAATCTTTATTTAGATTTAATAAAATTTTATTGTAATATTTGATTGCTTCATCATATTTTTTAAAACTTTTTAATAAATTTGCCATATCAAAAAGAATTTTTTCAGATGGATTTTTAATTCTTTGGAAGTTTTCTTTAAGATAATTTAAAGATTCTTCTGTTCCCTTCTCTTTCAAAATAATTTGACTATTTCTTTTAATTTTATACCAATAGTAAATAACTTCTTCCTTATTAAAGTCTTTGGTAGCAAGTTTGCTTTGAGAATACTTGTCATTTATATAAAAATTTTCTGAAATTAATGTTAAATTAAATTTAAATTTTGGATTTAAAAAATTAGATATTTTCAAATAAAAATTTGATTTTGCATAGCTCTCCTCTGAAGAGTATAAGCTTGCAATTAAATAAAAAAATTCACCTAAAATATCTGTTTCTTTTTTACAAGAAAATATCGAACTAATTTTAATAAATTGGTCTGCCTCAATCCAATTTTTAGTTTGCAAAATTAAAAGATTGCTATTTATAGGGTCTAAACTGTTTATAATATTTTTTGCTTCTTCATTTTTTCCTAAAGAGATTAAATAATTAACATAAAAAAATATATATCTAGAATAATCAAGTTGGGTTTTGTTAAGCAAATTTTGAAAATAGTCATCTGAATTATTTTTTTCCAAATAACAACTTTGAAAAATTAAATTTATTAATCCTAGTTCGCCAAGATTATTTCTTGTTTTTTTAATTTTTTTGTTTGTAAAAACATAAAAAAAATCTTCCAATGACTGAACTATAATATTTTCAAAAGATCCTTCTTTTTTATAGTTTGTTAGATTTTTTAAATATTTAGTACTTTGATTAATATCCTCTTTTTTAATTGCATCCAGAAAAAGTATCAAATAAGACTCAAAAAAATTTAAAGCATTTTTTCTAGAAGCAAGTTTTAATTCGTATGCTGCCTTTTTGATTTTTCCGTCTTGAATAAGAGAATTTATATACTTTTTTAAATATGGGCTATGAAAATGAATTAAAGATTTTGATGAATTAAAATATTTTAATGATTCTTTATTTTGTTGATTTTCAAAAGATACAAGAGCTGAAAAATAGCTAGATAAATTTTTTGTTTTAAAATCATTATTATTTGTAATTTTAGAGTATACTGGCTTAATATTTAAAAATAGTATTAAAATTAATATTTTTAAAATATTGTTAAACATAAATACACTATTATGACTAAAAAAATATTAAATCAAAACGACATAATCAACACTGAAATAATTAATTCTTATGATTTTGATTACATTTTTAGTAATAATCCAATTAATAGGGTCAAAAAAGAGCCCTTGATTGTAAATAAAACCGAAGAATTGAAAAAACTTGAGGAAAAAATTCAAAATATAGAAGATTGTAAATTAAAAAAAAATGCAACAAAGATAGTCTTTGCTGAAGGTAATATTGATAGCCCTATAATGATAGTTGGTGAAGGACCTGGTCAAAAAGAAGATGAGTTAGGCAAGCCATTTGTGGGTGATTCGGGAATGCTTTTGAATAAAATGCTTACGGCTATTAATATTAATCGAAAAAATGTTTATGTAACGAATGTTGTGAACTTTAGACCGCCTAATGATAGAAAACCAGATTCTAATGAAATAAAAAAATATTCAAATTTTTTAAAAAATCATATTTCAATAATTGATCCAAAAATATTAGTTATTATGGGAAGTACCGCTATGGAGGCACTGTTTGGAACAAAAATTAAAATTTCTAAAGAAAGAGGTGATTGGAAAGAATTAATTATTAATAATAAAACATATCTTGCAATGATAACTTTTCATCCTGCATATTTATTAAGGCAAGCAGATCAAAAAAAATATTCCTGGGTAGATTTAAAAAAAATCAAAAAAAAAGTGGACGAATTAAAAATAAATTTTAGATGAAGAAACTTATAGCAGGTGTTGATGAAGTGGGAAGAGGTAGTCTCATTGGTCCTGTTTTTGCTGCTGCTGTAATATTGAATACAAAAATAAACAAAAAAAAACTTAAAGACTCTAAAAAATTATCGAAAGCTAAACGTGAAATTTTAGAAAAATATATAAAAAAAAATTCTTTTTGGTCTATTAGCTATGCTTCTATTATTGAAATAGAAAAGTTAAATATTTTAAATGCAAGTTTATTAGCTATGAAAAGAGCGATTAAAAAACTTAAAAAAAAACCTGAATTAGTATTAATAGATGGAAATAAAGTTCCAAAATTACAAAATTATAAGATAAAAAATGTAATTAAAGGTGATCAAAAAATACCTGAAATTTCTGCTGCATCAATAATAGCAAAAGTATCTAGAGATCGTTTGATAACGAAAATGGCAAAAAAATATAAAAATTACAATTGGGATAAAAACGCTGGGTATGGAACAAACGAACATTTAAAATCCATTAGAAAATTTGGAGTAACAAAACACCACAGAAAAACATTTCAACCAGTATACAACATATTGAGTCGATAAAATTTCAAACAACTATTAGGACTCAAATTAATTCAATCTCAGGTTGACGGAGACTCAAAGCTAGAGTCTAATTGTTTTTTATAAAATGAATAATTTAAATTTAAAAAATAAAATTATTAATGGGGATAGCCTTAATGAATTAAAAAAAATTCCTGATGAAACTTTTGATCTTGTGTTTGCTGATCCTCCGTACAATTTACAATTAAAAAATAAATTAGTTAGACCCGACAGATCTAAAGTAGATGCAGTTAATGATAAATGGGATAAATTTGAAAGTTTTAAAACTTATGACGATTTTACAATTAAGTGGCTTACAGAATGTAAAAGAATTTTAAAAAAAAATGGAAGTATTTGGGTTATAGGTAGTTATCATAATATTTTTAGAGTTGGCGCAAAAATTCAAGATTTGGGTTTTTGGATATTAAATGATGTAATTTGGAACAAGAATAACCCTATGCCAAATTTTAGAGGAACAAGATTTACAAATGCTCATGAAACTTTAATTTGGGCCTCTAAAGATGAAAAATCAAAATATACTTTTAATTATCAATCTTTAAAATGTTTAAATGACGATCTTCAAATGAGATCAACTTGGAGTTTGCCTATTTGTGGTGGCAATGAAAGATTAAAGAAAAAAGGTAAGAAAGTTCATTCCACTCAAAAACCAGAGGCATTGCTTCATAGAATACTTTTGGCTTCTACAAATAAAAATGATTTTATTTTAGATCCGTTTTCAGGATCTGGAACTACCGCTGTAGTTGCAAAAAAACTTGGGAGAATTTTTTATGGAATTGAGAAAGAAAAAAATTACTTTGAAGCTGCGAATATAAGAATTAAAAATACAAAACCAATAGAAGATAACTATTTAGACTCATTACAAAACAATCGATCCAAACCTAGAATTCCTTTTGGCTCATTGGTGGAAATGGGTATCATTAAACCAGGTACAGAAATATATGATCAAAAAGAAAAAGTTAATGCTAAAATTATGGTTGATGGAAGTATTAAATACCAAAAGTCTGAGGGTTCTATTCATAAAATTGCTGCTAAAATATTGGGTGCTGAAAGTTGCAATGGCTGGACATATTGGCATTATAGATCAGGAAACTCACTTAAGCCAATAGATGAATTAAGACAAAGATTAAGGCCTAGTAATTAATCCTTATAAATTCTACCTAAATAGTTATTTAAAAAATTTTTATTATTAACCAATATTTTTAAGATTAAATTTCTAAACAAAACAATAATAGGGTTTGAAAGATGGAATGCGAAATGGTTTAATTTTGATCTCCAATTAACTTTTTTAATTTTTAAACCTCTTTTTTCATAATAACTATTAGAATTATTATTTATTTCCTCAAATGCTTCTTGTGCAGCTTCTATTGACTGAGAAGCGCCTTGTGCAAAAGAGGGGGGGAAAGTAAATAACGCATCTCCTATAAAATAGATATTTTTATAATTAAAATCTTCAAATTTTTTACTTACATAAATAGGAAAAGATTTAATATTTTCTAACTTGTCATTCAAATTCATAGCAGTTTTTTGATATACTTCATTGCATAAGGATTTTAAAAAATCACTACTTTCAAAAAGATTCTGATTTAAAATTTCATTTTTACTTAGTTTTTTTCTGATTATGGATATAAAATTAAATTCCTTATTTTGGTTTACTGGATATATTACAAAATGAAAATTTGGACCTAGATATAATGCAATATCGTTATTATCCAGATTTTTAATATTTCCTCTTAAGGCTACCGAGTTAAAAAACTTTGGACTTGTGTCCTTTTCTAAAATAATTGATTTGGTTTTTGAGAAGACTCCGTCGGAAACAATTAGATAATCAAATTCTTCAGTTAAATTGTTTGATAAAGAAAGTTTAATTTTTTGCCCTCGTTCCACACCAGTTAATTCTAAATTATTTTTAATTTTTTCAGCCGGAATATTATTTAAAAGAAATTTAATTAAAAATGATCTTTTAAGAGTGGTATATCTTTTATTTTCACTATTAAACTTTGAAATATCAATTTCACATATTTTTTTTGAAGTTTTAGCTTCAAAAAAATTAACTTTTTTTGGGAAAGATACTTCACTGGCAGCTATTCTATTAAAACCTATTTCATTAAGCAATCTAACGCTGTTAACTGAAAGCTGAATTCCGTAACCATCGTTTAAATCAAGCTCAGATTTTTTTTCATAAATAGTGAAGTCATAAGTTTTTTCACTTAACAATTTATTTGCAAAATATAAACCTGAGATTCCACATCCAATAATAGCAATTTTTTTCATTTCTGTTTTGAAAGAGTTTTAAATATTTTTTTAGTAAATGATGGTAAAATAATTTTATTAATATTATTTCTATCCAACATAAAATCACCTTTTATTTTTTTATTTATAGTATTTTTATTTAAAATAATTTTCATATCCATGTTTGACATTTTAATATTTACCTTATTATCAATTGAAGTTTGAAATTCATTTTTTTTAACTTCTTTCATTGGAAAAATGAGTAGATTTTTTAAAAAATTAAATTTATTATTTTTTATTAATAAGTATTTATCATTATTACCATAAATTCTAGCTTCAAAATATTTTACTTTATTTAATTTTTTTTTAGATTTTATTTCAAAATCATTTTTTTTAAATGAAATACATTTTGATGACAAAGGGCATTTGGTACATAATGGAGATGCAGGTTTGCAAATTATCGCTCCAATCTCCATCAATGCTTGGGCATAATCGCTAGATCTTTCTGAAATGCCAAAGAAAGATTTTTTTTTATTTAAGTTATCTTTAGAAATTTCATTATCTTTTTTAAGATAAAAAAATCTTTTTAGTACTCTCTCAACATTGCCATCCATTGGAATAACAGGGATATTAAAAGCGATAGCCATTATAGCTCTTGCTGTATATTCTCCGATTCCTGGAAGAGTTTTTAGATCCTCTAAGTTATTTGGTAAGTTTCCTTTAAAATTTAAAAATATTTTTTTTGCAGTTTTTTTAAGATTTCTTGCTCTTGAATAATACCCAAGACCTTGCCAACATTTCATTAACTTCTTGTCGTTTACCTCAGAAAGTTTTTTAAGATTTGGAATTTTTTTTACAAAATTTTCAAAATAAGGGATTACTGTTTTAACTTGCGTTTGTTGGAGCATAAATTCGCTCACTAAAGTGTAATAATATTTATTTTTTTTGGATGTAGTTTTTCTCCATGGAAGAATTCTTTTATTATTATCGTACCAATATAGAATTTTTTTTGATATGTTTTCTTTCTTCATATGCGATTAAAAAATAATATTAGGCAGAGAAAAAAGTCAATTCAAGGCCTAAGACCTTTTAAAGATAGCTTACCAAAAAATATTAAAGAAACTATTTTTAAAAAGGCCAAAGTTTATTCCAAAATTGTTGATAACTGGAAGAAAATTGTTGGAAATGATCTTTTTGACGCTTGCTACCCAAAATCTTTTAAAAATTATAAAGAATTGTCTATAAAGAGACTAAATTTAATGGTTAAAAGAGGAAATGAAGTTGACGTTGAATATTCAAGAAATTTTATAATTAAAAGAATTAATAAATTTTTAGGATATGAGTTTGTTAACAAAATCAAACTTTCAACTTTTAAGGATAAAAAAAAATGAAAAAAATTTTTATATTTATAGTTATATTTTCATCTAATTTAATTTTTTTAAATGCTGATATAAGAATTAATCCAATAATTGTAGGTAAAGAAAATTCTAAAGTTGATATTATAGTATATGAGTCTCTAACTTGTAGTTTTTGCGCGAACTTTCATAAAAAAATTTATCCTTCTCTTAAAACAGATTATATTGATAAAGGTTTGGTAAGAATAGAATTTAAAAGTTTTCCATTAGACCTGGCCGCTCTTAATGCATCAAAAATTGCGCATTGTAAAAATGATGGAAAATCTGAAATTTTGCATCTACTTTTTGAAAATCAGGAAAAGTGGGTTAAAGGAGACACAATTGATGAGTTAAACAAAAATCTTAAAGATTTAATAAAATCTGAAAATTTGGATTTAGACTTTGAAAAATGTACGAATAATAAAGATATAGAAGATTTCGTAATTAATGAACGAATCGAAGGTGTAAAAAAATATAAAGTAAATTCAACTCCTACAATAATTATCAATGGAAAAAAGTTCGAAAAAACCCTTAACTTCAAAAATTTAAAAAAAATAATAGAAAAGCTGATATAGTTCTTTAATGGAGTTTAAAAAAATCCAACTCAATGGATTTAAATCTTTTGCAGAAAAAACAACTATTCTTATAGAGAATGGTTTAACAGGGATAGTTGGACCAAATGGTTGCGGCAAATCCAATATTGTAGAGTCATTAAGATGGGTAATGGGAGAAACTTCAGCTAAAAGTATGCGTGGATCTGGAATGGAAGATGTAATTTTTTCTGGAACATCAAATAAACCCTCAAAAAATATTGCAGAAGTTTCTGTGGGAATTAAAAATGAAAATAAAGGTGGCCCTATACAATATAAAAATCTTGATCATGTTGAAATAAGAAGAAAAATTGAAAAAGACAAGGGTTCAAAATTTTACATCAATGAAAAAGAAGTTAGAGCAAAAGATGCTCAAATGTTTTTTGCAGATCTTTCTACTGGAGCGCATTCGCCTTCTATAATTAGTCAGGGACGTATTGGTGCATTAGTAACGGCTAAACCGACAGATAGAAGGGCAATTTTAGAAGAAGCAGCTGGCATTGCGGGTCTTCACGTGAGAAGACATGAGGCGGAATTAAGACTTGGAGCAGCAGAAAATAATCTTAAAAGAGCCGACGAATTAAGAAGGCAACAAGAAAAACAACTAGTAAGTCTACAAAAACAAGCGGAGGAAGCAACAAAATATAAAATTATTTCTGAAGAAATAAAAAAAACAGAAGCTGGACTTTATTATTTAAGACTTAAAGATATTGATCATGAAATAAAATTAGAAAATGAAATTAATGATGAAGCGAGTAATGAAGTAGGTTCTTATAATGATCAAATTAATAATTTTGAAAAATTGATTAAAGATGAAACAGATAAAGTTTCTCCATTAAGAGAAAAAAATATTGAAAATGTTTCGAAGTTACAAAGATTGAACCTTGAATTAAAAGGATTGGATGAAGAGAATGAAAGAATACAAAACGATATTCAAAGTATTAAAAAATCTTCAAATACAATAGATGAAGATGTCGATAGAGAAAAAAGTATTGTTATTGATGCAACCTCTAATGAAAAAAGATTAAAAGAAGAAAAAAACGAATTAATTGAAATAGACTCTAAATATTATGATACTGAAAAGAGGTCTAATGAAGATTTAGACGAAACAAAAAATAAATTAAAAATTGAGATTGATAAAGTTAAGGAATTAATAAATGCCAAAAAAAATGATGAAGCAATAAATGTTCTTGATAATTGTAAAAAAATTATAGAAGCATATGCAGACAGTTATAGTAAAAATCAAAATATAAAAAATGAATCTGTAAAAAGAAAAGAAAGAATAAAGATTATTGATAATGAAATAGAAAGCTGGAAAAATCTTCTTATAAATTCTGAAAAAATGGTAAATCAGCTTAATGAAAGAAAAAATAAATTATTAAACCAACTAGATGTTCTTGAAAAACAACCCCAAACTCAGGCCGAAAAAAAAGGTCAAATTTCAGAAAGCTTAAGAGCTGCAGAAAGTGAAAATAATGAAAATCAAACTTTAATTGAAGAATTAGAAAATAAAATAAATTCTTTAAGATTACAACTTAATGAAATTCAGGAAAAGACCATACAAATTAGAGAAAGAAAAGCGAGTTCAAGCGCAACAGTTGAGGGCTTAAAAAAAAGAAAAGATGATTTATTAGATAGGGTTGATGTTGAATTAAATTTAAATGAAAATAATATTCTTGAAAATTCTGATTTAAAAGATCTTGAAGAATTACCTGATGCGGTGAGCCAAGAAGAAAAGTTAGACGAAAAAAAGAGAGAAAGAGAAAAATTAGGATCAGTAAACCTAAGAGCTGATGAAGAAACAAATAAATATGAAGAAGAAATAAAAAAAATGGAAAAAGATAGACAAGATTTAGTGACGGCAATCATTAAACTTAAAGAAAGTATAAATGAACTGAATCAAAAAGGACGAGAGAGACTTTTGGAGGCTTTTGAAAAAGTTAATAGAAAATTTAACGAAGTCTACACAAAATTGTTTAATGGAGGAAATGCAAAACTAGAACTTGTTGATGACGAGGATCCATTGGAAGCAGGATTAGAACTTTTAGTAAGTCCTCCTGGTAAAAGATTACAATCTATAACTTTATTGTCTGGTGGTGAACAAGCCTTAACTGCTTTATCTCTAATTTTTGCAGTATTTCTAACTAACCCTTCTCCAATTTGTGTGTTAGATGAAGTTGATGCACCTTTAGATGATGCTAACGTTACAAGATTTTGTAACCTTTTAGAAGAACTAACAAAAATTACTAGCACTAGATTTATAATTGTAACTCACCATGCACTAACAATGTCTAAAATGGACAGGCTTTACGGTGTAACAATGCCTGAAAAAGGAATTAGCCAAATTGTTGCTGTTGATTTACAAAAAGCTGAGAGCATGGTGGCATAAACCATATGCCTAAAGAAACGTTTAAAACTCGCTTAGAGATTGCAAAGAATAAAGTTTCGAAGAGAAATTTATATAATAATAAAAAACCTTCATCTTCTATTGGAACTGCATTCAAAATGAGTACTGAATTAGTGTCCGCAGTAGCTGTTGGGACAATTATTGGGTTTATTTTAGACAAAACCTTTGGTACTAAACCCTGGTTAATATTAATTTTTTTTTTTGTGGGAGTGGTAGCTGGTATTATGAATGTGATCAAATCTGCGAAAAAAATGCAAAAATAGATTATAAAAAATGGCAACAAATCCAATGCACCAATTCGAAGTTTATAGAATTGGTCCAGAAATTAAATTAGGTGCAATAGATATATCTTTTACTAATGCAAGTTTATTTATGGTTATAAGCTCATTTGCTATTTTGCTAGTCTTCAGCTTGGGATCAAAAAATAAATCAGTCATACCAAATAAGATGCAGCTTTTAGCAGAATTAAGTTACTCATTTGTCTCTAAAATGATCAGTGATACAGCTGGTTCAAAAGCAAAACCATATTTTTCTTTTATATTTTCTATTTTTATGTTTGTTTTATTCTGTAACATGTTTGGTATGATACCTTACACATTTACTGTAACCAGCCATATTATTGTAACTTTTATGTTGGCTGCATTTATATTTATTGGAGTAACAATTATTGGGTTTATTAAACATGGCTTAGGATATCTAAAATTATTTGTACCCAGTGGGGTACCAACAGTATTGCTACCTTTAATCGTTGTTATTGAAATTATTTCTTATTTAAGTAGACCAATTAGTCTTTCGGTTAGACTTTTTGCTAACATGATGGCTGGTCATACTATGATGAAAGTTTTCGGAGGCTTCGTTATAAGTCTCGGAATTATCGGTGGATGGCTTCCACTGAGTTTTTCGGTTGCTTTAACTGGTTTGGAGATACTAGTTGCTTTTCTTCAAGCATATGTTTTTGCAATTTTAACATGCATCTATTTAAATGATGCATTAAATTTACACCATTAATTAACATAAGGAGGACATAATGGAATTAGAAGCAGCAAAAATGATAGGAGCAGGTTTGGCAGCAATAGCTCTGGCAGGAGCAGGTGTTGGAATTGGAATTATTTTTGGAAATTACCTTTCTGGTGCAATGAGAAATCCATCTGCAGCACAAAAACAATTTCCTAATTTATTATTAGGATTTGCTTTGGCTGAAGCAACGGGTTTATTTGGACTAGTAGTTGCATTGATTATTTTATTTGCATTTTAAGGTTAATGATCAAAAAAATTTTTTTTCAAAGTATATTTTTAAGTTTTCTATTTTTAGTAAAAACTTTTGCAGCTGAAAGTGGAGGTATGCCACAGTTAAACCCAGAATTTTGGGTTTCACAAATTTTTTGGTTAACTATAACTTTTGGAATATTATATATTGTACTTTCTAAACTTATACTTCCAAAGATCAGCAATAATCTTGAAATTAGAAAATCTCAAATTTTAGAGAATATTGAAGCTGCAGAAAGTCAGCGTAAAGAAAGTGAAGAAAAAATAAAAGAATATAATAAAATCATCCAAGATAGCAAAATCAAAGCTAAAAATTACTTCAACCAAGCTAGAGAAAAAATACTTAAAGATATAAGTAAAAAAAAAGAAAAACTAGATAATGATCTTAATGAAGAGATAAAAAAAGCAGAGCTAGATATTCAAGATCTTAAAAATAAATCACCTGAAAAAATTACAAAAATTGCAATCGAAACTTCAAATGATTTAATAAAACAGTTGATTGGAGTTGAAGTAAATAACAGTAGTATATCGGCAATTGTTGAAGATTTATCAAAAAGAAAGAAGAGTGAATATTATGGCAATTGATGCATCGTTCTGGGTAGCAATCTCCTTTATAATTTTTTTAGGTGCATTGATTTATTTAAAAATACCTCAAAAGATTAACACTGTTTTAAACAAACTTATATCAGATATAAAAAATGAACTGGATGAAAGCGAAAAACTTAGATCTGAAGCAAAAATATTATTAGATAATGCTCAAGCTAAATTAGACACTGCTGAAAAAATAAATAAGGATATTCTAGAGCAAGCAAAAAAAGATAGTGAAAACTTAATTATTGAAACAAACGACAAATTTCATAAAAGTGCTGAGCTTAAAAAAAATTTAGCTGAAAATAAAATAGTACAGATGAAAGAGGCAGCAATTAAAGAAATTAAAGATACTTCTATAAAAATAGCAATTGATTCTGTTAAAAAAATCATAACTACTTCAGTAGATAAATCAAAACTTGATAATCTTTTTAGTAAAAATTTAGAAGAAACTAAAGCTGCACTAAAAAAAATCAATTCATAATTCACTTACAATTTTTAAAAAAAAATATAAATTATTATAATGAAATCTATAGTTATAGGTTCTGGATTTGGTGGTATTGCTGCAGCATTAAGACTTAGGGCAAAGAATTATGATGTTACCCTAATTGAAAAACAAAAAGATCTCGGTGGTAGAGCAAGAGTATTTAAAAAAAATGGATTTACTTTTGATGGAGGTCCCACTGTAATAACTGCTCCATATTTAATTAATGAGTTATTTGAATTATTTAATAAAAACCCAAAAGATTATATCGAAATAATTCCTCTTAAAACTTGGTATAGATTTGTTTTTGAAGATGGAATGAAGTTTGACTATTCAGGAAACGAAGATGAAATGAAAATGCAAATAGAAAAAGTTAACAAGGAAGATGTTAAAGGGTATGAAAATTTAGTTAAATTTACTAAGAAAATTTTTGATAAGGGTTTTTTAGAGTTGTCCGATGTACCTTTTGACAAACCATTATTTATGATGAAACAACTTCCTGCATTAATAAATCTTAAAAGTTATAAATCAGTTTATTCTCTTGTTTCATCTTATATTAAAAATGAAAAACTAAGACGTTTGCTTAGCATGCATCCATTACTTGTTGGAGGTAATCCATTCACTACCACTTCAATATACGGATTAATTCTATATTTAGAAAAAAAGTGGGGCATTCATTATTCAATGGGTGGGACTGGTAATATTATTAAAGGTTTAGAAAGATTGATGATTGAAGAAAAAATTAAAATTTTAAAAGATTCAGAAGTTACAAGTATAAATTTAAATCAAAATAAAATTAAAAGTGTAACAATTAATAATCAAAAAGAATTTGATGCTGACAATGTAATATGTAATGCAGATCCTCCAGCTGTTTATGAAAAAATGCTAATAAACAAAAAGAAAAACAATTTTTTTAATTGGAAAAAAAAACGAATGGATTATTCAATGGGTTTATTTGTTTATTATTTTGGAACAAAAAAAGTTTATGAAGACGTTGAACATCATACAATTAAATTTGGAAATAAATATAAAGAGCATTTACAGGACATTTTTGATAGAAAAAAATTAAACGAAGATATTAGTTACTACTTACATCGACCCTCTGCAACTGACAAATCAATGGCACCTAAAGACCATGATTGTTTTTATGTATTAGTTCCCGTACCCAACAACCAATCTGGAATAGATTGGTCAATTGAAGGTGATAAAATTAAAAATCTCGTAATAGATAAAATGGAAAAATCATTGTTACCTAATCTCAGAGAAAATATTGTTGAAGATTTTTATCTAACACCAGATTATTTTGAAAAAGAGCTAAATACAAAATATGGATCTGGTTTTTCAATTCAACCTAAATTCAGTCAGTCTGCTTATTTTAGATTTCATAATAAATCAGAAGTGTGTGATGGTCTTTATTTTGTTGGCGCTGGTACTCATCCTGGTGCAGGTGTGCCAGGCGTGTTATCTTCCGCAAAGGTATTAGATAAAATTTTATAATGTCCAATAATAATTATTTGTCCATTTATGCAAAATCATTTAATTGGGCAGGTTTTTTTCTTCCAAAAAAAATTTATATAAAGTGCTCTGCTTTATATGATTTTTGTAGGACAATTGATAATATTGCGGATGACAGTGAGAATCTCAATTTAAAAAAAAAAAAATTAATAAGTTTCAAAAATAGTTTTAATAATAAACAAGACGATAATCCTATAATTAAAAATATGTGGGAACTTATAAATGATTATAAAATTTCGACTAAAATAATTAATGATTTATTTGATGGAGCTGAGTCTGATTTAAAAGATAAAATTCAATTAAACTCAAAAAAAGATTTGTTAGTTTACTCTTATAGAGTAGCTGGCACAGTAGGTTTGATGATGGCAAAAATTTTAAATGTGAAAAATCAAGTTGCGCTTAAATCTGCAATTGACCTTGGTATTGCAATGCAGTTAACAAATATATCTAGAGATGTTTTGGAAGATGCAAAAAATAATAGATCATATATTTCTGCAAATTTTGAATCGATTAGAGAAACTATTAAACTTGCTGATTTATTTTATGATAGTTCCTTTACATCTATTAAGGAAATTCCATTAAACTTACGCTTTGCAATATTAGTTGCAAGACGAGTTTATAGGCAAATCGGCTATAAAATTCTTAAAAAAAAAAATATAGAAAATTATAATAATTCAGGAAAAATCTATATTTCAAATTTTGGTAAAATTATTCAAACTTTTTTTTGTATATTTGACTTGTTAAGACTATCATTAGTTCAGGGTAAATATGATTTTAGAGATAAAGAACATTTAATCATTAAGGAAGAGATAAATTTAGATGAAAGATTTTGATTTTATAATTATAGGAGGTGGTTGCGCAGGATTATCTCTGGCCTATGAGTTGGAAATTCATAAAAAACTAGAAAATAAAAGTTTAGCAATTATTGAACCAAGATTAGAATATAAAAAGGATAAAACTTGGTCCTTTTGGAGAGTAGAAAAACATAATTTTGATGATTGTGTTAAAAAAAATTGGGAAGATTTTTCTATTAATGTGCCCTCTAAAACGAAACACTTGAAATGCAATAATTATCCTTACCAAAGCATTGATAGTGGATTATTTTATAAAAAGGTAATTAATAAATTAAAGGAAAATAAAAATATAAGTTTTTTTAAAAATATTAAAGAAGTAAACCAAGATAATTCTTTTATATTTAATAGTGTTCCATCAATCAAAACCGAAAAAAATAGTCTTTGGCAACATTTTTATGGAGTTGAAATTAAAACAAAAGAAAATATTTTTGATGATGGAATAATTAATTTGATGGACTTTGACTGTGAACAAAAAGACAGTGTTCATTTTTTTTACACTTTGCCTTTTCAAAAAAATAAAGCTCTAATAGAAACGACTTGGTTATCAAAAATGACTGATGACTCTCTGAAAGATTATGACAATCAAATAAAAAAGTATATAGAACAAAATTTAAAAATAAAAAACTATGAGATAGTTTACAAAGAACAAGGTGCAATACCACTTTTCTATCCATCAAATACTAACGAAATAAATAAAATAAATATTGGAACTGCCGGAGGTATGACAAGATTAAGTACTGGATATACATTTCTTAATATCCAAGAACATAGTAAATATATAAGAATGAATATCGAAAACATTAAAAATATTAAACACTTTCAAATTAAAAAAAAATACCAATTATTAGATAAAATATTTTTAAAAGTTTTAGAAAAAAATCCAGAAAAAATGCCTGATATATTTTTTAATATGTTTAACGCATCAACAAACAAAGTTATAAAATTTTTATCTAATAAAAGTAATTTTCTAGAAGATTTTTCAATAATTCTAAAAATGCCCAAAATCATTTTTATTAAAGCTTTATTTGGTAAATAAATGATTAGAGAAATAAATTTTAAACACTCTTTAATATTTTTTAATTTGTGCATAATTTTTTCAGCGATCGAATATTTAAGAAATAATAGTTTAATTTTAATTTGTTTATTTTTAATATTAACAATTGGTATTTCTCATGGTGCTTTAGATAATATTAAAGGTAAAAAATTACTTAAGTTTTTTAAAATTAAATCAATTTCTATATTTTATATTGTTTATATTTTTATAAGTTTATTTATAATTTTAATTTGGTTTTTTTTTCCAAAATTTTTATTGGTATCGTTTTTAATTATTGCCTCATATCATTTTGGAAAAGAGGATACAGATTTTATAGTAGATAAAAAAAATTTAAAAATTGATCTACTATATTTTTTAAAAGGGTCTTTGATAATAGTAGCGCCGTTAATCTTCCATAAAAATGAAGCTATTGAGATTTTTAATTCTTTAAATTTTAATATTTCTGAAGTTATTATAGTTGGAGATAAATTTTTATATTTTTTTTTGATTGCTAGTCTGGCATCAAGTCTTTATTTAGTATCTAAAAAAAAAATAGATTTAAAATTGTTATTAATAATGGATTATCTTTCAGTTCTAGTGCTTAATTATTTTTTAAATCCAATTTTAGCTTTCACAATTTATTTTTGTTTTCTTCATTCTATTCGACATTCTCTTTCATTAATATTTGAACTTGATAATAATATTTATAGAGGTTTTAGAAATTTTGTTAAAAAAGCTATCCCTTTAACTTTAATTACGGCAGTAATCTATTTAGCTTCAATACATTATATAAATAACTACTATGAATTAGATCAGGCTATCTATAAAGTTATTTTTATTGGTTTGGCGTCTTTAACTTTTCCACATATATTGCTCGAATATTTAATAGAAAAAAATGAAGAATAAAGAACTAAAAATTTTATTAGCAGCACCTAGAGGTTTTTGTGCAGGAGTGGATAGAGCTATTGAAATCGTAAAAAAAAGTATTGAAAAGTATGGACCTCCAATTTACGTTAGACACGAGATAGTTCATAACAAGCATGTAGTTGAAAACTTAAAAAAAATTGGTGCAATCTTTGTTGAAGAGTTAAGTGAGATTGAGGATAAAACTAGACCAGTAATTTTTTCTGCACATGGTGTACCTAAAACTGTTCCTGAAGAAGCAATAAATTTAAATATGCAATATATTGATGCTACTTGTCCTCTAGTTTCCAAAGTTCATAGAGAAGCAGAAAATTTACACAAGTCTGGTTCTCATATAATTCTTATAGGTCATAAAAACCATCCTGAGGTAGTTGGAACAATGGGTCAAATCCCCAAAGGAGGTATTGATTTAGTTGAAAGTGTTGAAGATGTTAATAAATATGAAAATAAAGAAAACAAAGATTTAGCTTTTGTAACTCAAACAACTCTTTCTGTTGACGATACAAAAGAAATTATCGATAAATTAAAAAAAAAATTTCCAAATATAAAAGAACCAAAAAAGGAAGATATTTGCTATGCAACAACTAATAGGCAGGCGGCAGTAAAAAAAATAGCCAAAAAATGTGAAATGTTTTTTATAATTGGCAGTAGAAACTCCTCTAATTCAGTTAGACTGGTAGAAGTGGCAAAAAATTCTGGATGTTCTAAAGCTGAATTAATCCATTCAGAAAGTGTTATACCGTACGAAAAAATTGCAAATTGTTCTACAATAGGTATATCTTCTGGGGCATCAGCACCAGAGATTTTAGTTGATGAATTTATTAAAAACTTAAAAAAAAAATTCGTATTAAAAATGGAAGAAATAGAAATAATTAAAGAAGAAGTTACTTTTAAAATTCCTGCAAAATTAAGTTAATGGCTGTTTTTACAAAAATAAATATTAAAGATATTTCTCAGATTGAAAGTCAATTTAACTTGGGGGAAATAAAAATATTCAAAGGTATTAAAAAAGGTATTGAAAATACAAATTACCTTCTTCAAACTAAAAAAAATAAATATATATTGACAATTTTTGAAAAGAGAATTCATGGAGGATGTAAAAGTAAGGATCTTCCTTTTTTTATGAATTTAATGTCAAAACTTTCAAAATTAAAAATCAAATGTCCTAAGCCACTTAAAAATAGAAAAGGAAGGTTTATATTTAAATTGAAGAATAAAAATGCATGTATTGTCACATTTCTCCAGGGGCAAGATAAAAAAAAACTAAACGCTAATGATTGTTTTACGGTTGGTAAAAATATTGCAAAACTTCATAAAGTATCTGCTAAAATTAAGTTATTTAGAAAAAATTCATTTTCAGTTCAATCATGGCCTAAGATGTTAAATAAAATAGATAACAGAATTAATAAAGTTTCAAAAAATCTTAAATACACTATGAAAAGTGATCTAAAAATAATAAAAAAAAATTGGCCAAAACGACTTCCTAGTGGAGTGATACATTGTGATTTATTTGTTGATAATATTTTTTTCTATAAGAGAAAATTTTATGGTTTTATTGATTTTTATTTTGCCTCAAATGATTTTTTAACATACGAGCTTGCAACTTCTGTTAATGCGTTATGTTTTGATAAAAAAAACAATAAATTTTTATTGAATAAAAATAAATCTTCAAAATTGATTAAAGGTTATGAAATAGTAAGAAAACTAACAAGTGAAGAAAAGCAAAATTTTAATACAATTTGTAGAGGATCTGCTTTGAGATATCTTTTGACTAGATCGTATGATTATTTAAATACGCCAAAAAGTGCAGTAATTAAAATTAAAGATCCAAAGGAGTATGTTCAAAAGTTAAACTTTCATAGAAATATTAAATCCTTTAAAGAATATTTAAATTAATGATTAAAATTTATACTGATGGTTCTTGTTTAGAAAATCCAGGAAATGGTGGATGGGCAGCAATAATTATTGATGATGGAAAAAAAACTCAGATTAAAGGAAATAAAAAAAATACTACAAATAATCAAATGGAGTTGCTTGCTCCTATTGAAGCATTAAAGAAAATTCCCAAAGGTAGCAAAGTTCAAATTTTTACAGACTCTAAGTATGTTAAGTCAGGAATAACAGAATGGATCCATAATTGGAAAAAAAATGGATGGAAAACTGCAAACAAACAAGAAGTTAAAAATAAAGAACTTTGGACAGAGTTAGATCTTCTAAATAATGAATTTGAAATAAGTTGGAATTGGGTAAAAGCACATTCAACTGATGAATTAAATAATGAAGTAGATTTGATTGCAAGAGAAGCTGCAAATTTATAAAATATGTAGAATAAGAATATGCAATATTTTTTTGCTCCCTTTATTGTTTTGATTATATTCGTACTTATAATGATGGTAGTTTGAAATAAGCCTTGGCTATAAATTATTTATTTTTGCAATCATGCCCGCTTCGTAGTGACCAGGAACGTTACACGCCGCCTCGAGATCAGCATTAGTGTTAAATTTCCAAATTAATTCAGTACTCTGATTTGGTTCTAACAACACGCTATTAGAATGAGAATGACTCATAGAATGATCTTTTTTTGATAATTCTTTCATTTTTTTTTTATCAATTTTATCAATTAATAATATTTCATTTTCTACCATTTTCGTCATTTCTTGTTGGTGGTTCAGGTGCATAGCTTTAGTAGCAATATTAAATTCATGAACTAGTTCCCCATAATTATAAACAATAAACTTTATAGTTTGGTTTTTTTTTATTTCAAATTTATTTGGCTCATAATAATTGTCATACATTTTAACTATGATAACTTTAGAAATTTCAGCTGGATCTCCTTTTTCACCTATCATATTCATCGAGCCACCAAAAGAGATACTTGGTATTAAAATCAATAATAATATAATTTTTTTCATAATTTAAATAAAACTAGTTTAAAAAATTAAATAGTATCAATTTTGACACACCTGGTAACAGAACACCTCTTACATCATATCAATACTGCCAATAATTTTAAAATTTTTATCAGAAATTATAATTTCACCAGAAGATGATCCTGTATTTAAAATTGATGAAATAACTACAAAGTGAGTTATTAAAACTAAATTTTTATCACTATTCCAGTTTTTAATATAATTTTTTAAATCTTTAATTTGTTTTGCTTCATTTGGGGCAAATTTCTCATCATAAAATGAGTTTAGAGCATTAAATGTTTCAAAATTTTTAAATGCGTATTTTGCTGTATCTTTACATCTGCACCATTGGCTTGAAAGTACTTTATCAATTTTTATTTTATTATTTTTAAAAAATAAACCAATTTTTTCAGACTCCTCGATACCTTTTTCATCCAAATTTCTTTGGGTAGAGCAATCATTTATATCAAAATTATTTGGATCACCATTTCCAGGTGCAATGGCATGTCTTATAAAAATTAATTTTTTACCTTCTTTAAGGGATTTTAAAATTTTATCATCAGAAAAGGCACTGTTATTGATGTTTAAAATTCCAATAAAAAAGATGATTACAATTTTTTTAAACACAAGCTTCTAAATTTTGCTTTTAATAAAGTTTTTTACATCCTCTGTATTGTTTTTTAATACTTGAAAATTTTCATCTTTATTTAGCACATGCTGAAGTTCCTTGGGTAATTTTTCGTGCTTATTTATTGCATCATTTGAAGCATCTGGGAATTTACATGGGTGTGCTGTTGATAAAACAACACAATCATTAAAAGATAGTTTTTTTGCAACCCCTACTCCAACAGCTGTATGCGGATCTAATATTATATTATTTTCTTCATAATTTTTTTTAATAATATCTAAAGTTTCTTGTTCATTACAACTTTCAGATAAAAAATCCTTTTGAATTACATCTAAATTGTTCTTTTCAATTTGATAAGAATTTTGCTTAACTTCTTTCATAATTTCTGCTGTTTTTTTAGAATCGGAATTATTTACATAGTAAATTAACCTTTCAAAGTTACTTGCTAATTGAATATCCATACTCGGTGACAATGTTTCTTTAACTTCTTTAGAAACATAATCTCCTTTTGAAATCGCTCTATGCAAAATATCATTTTCGTTTGTCGCAACAATTAATTTATCAATTGGCAAACCCATTTTCTTTGCTAGATAGCCTGCAAAAACATCACCAAAGTTTCCAGTTGGAACAGAAAATGAAATAGTTTCTTTCCCTAATTTAAAATATGAGTAAAAATAATACACTGCTTGAGCAATAATTCTTGCCCAATTAATTGAGTTCACACCTGACATATTTATAGATCTAGAAAACTCTAGATCAGAAAACATTTGTTTTACGATATTTTGACAATCATCAAAGTTTCCATCAATTGCAATATTGAAAACATTATTTTCTTCAACAGTTGTCATTATCTTTCTTTGAACAGAAGAAATTTTATTGTTTGGATGTAAGACAAAAATATTTAAATTAGATTTTCCTTTAATGGCATCTATAGCTGCTGCTCCGGTATCACCAGAAGTTGCAACAACTATATTTATTTTTTTATCATTTTTACTTAAATAATATTCATACAAATTACCAATGAACTGCATTGCAATATCTTTAAATGCTAATGTTGGTCCGTGAAATAATTCTAATAATTTCATATCTCCAACATTTGAAATTTTAACTACTTCTTTTTCTCTAAATGTTGAATATGATTTTTTAATTAAAGATGAAAGTTCGTCTCTTGATATAAAATCTGCTGAAAATTGACTTATTATTTCAGTAGATAATTCGTTATAATTTAAATTTTTGAGCTTTAATAATTCTTCTTTGCTACATGTTTTTAATGATTTTGGTACATAAAGACCTCCATCGTCACCAAGTCCTTTTAAAAAAACTTCTCCAAAACTGTATTCTTTTTCTTTGCTTCTTGTGCTTATATATTTCATCTAGGGTATTCAAAAACACTCTAGCAAAATTTTTTTGGGGCGCAATCTTTAAATTAAATTATCTACTAAGAACAATACAAAAATCAAAAATAAATATATAATCGAATATCCAAAGACTTTTTTTGCTTTTTTTAAAACAAATTCATTTTTTTTGAATTTATATAAATCATAACAAATATAATTATAATAAAACGTAAGCAGCAAAGAAATGATAAGAAAAACTTCACCTGTAAAACCTATAATATATGGCACTATAACTATTGGGAGCATAAACAAAGAATAAACAAAAATCTTTTTCTTTGTTTCTTCAATTCCATTCGTGATAGGAAGCATTGGAATTTTGGCTTTTGCATAATCCTCAGCCTTGTAAAGACTCAAGGCCCAAAAATGTGATGGCGTCCAATAAAATATTATTAAAAAAAATGTAATTGGTTCAAGAGTTAAAGTATTTGTCGCAATAGTCCATCCAATAACAGGTGGCAAAGCGCCGGCGGCTCCTCCAATTACAATATTTTGTGGAGTTTTTCTCTTTAGCCAAATTGTATAAACAAAAAGATAAAAAGAAATTGTTATGAATAACAAAAATGCAGATAAGAAATTAGAAAAATAATAAAGTCCATAAATAGAAATAATTGATAAAACTATTCCATAAATTAAGGCATGTTCCTTATTAATTTTTCCCGTTGGAATTGGTCTAAGACAAGTTCTTGTCATTAGTTTATCAAGGTCTGCCTCATACCACATGTTCAATGCACCAGCTGCACCTGCGCCAATGGTAACAAAGAAAATACTTATCATGGCGTCAAATAAAGGAATGGTTTGTGGAGAAGTTAACAAGCCAACTGCACAAGTAAATATAACAAGAGACATTACTCTTGGCTTCATTAATAAAATTAATGATTTAAAATAACTTATTAAGTTAAATGAAGATGTTTGATTTTTTAAAGTATCACTAGACAAGGTTAATCCACATTTATTGAAACAAATACTACCAATAAGATCATTCCAATAATAAGTATATGATTACCTAAATCAAATATTTCGACTTTACTATTTTTTTTATCGATAAGTTTTCTATGTATCGGCAAATTATCGTAAGGATTTATTTTTATTTCTTTTCCTTGTTCTTTTTCATTCTCAACTTTTATAGAAAAACCAAACCAAGTTATGTAAATAAATAAAAGAAAAAATAATAAAAATCCAGCAAGTATAGAATATCCATCCATTAATCTTTATCCTCCTACTGCAAAATAAAATATTCTAGTAAAGAGAGTGTATTCAAATTCAGCAACCATAAGAAATATAAAACACGCAATTGCTGTCATTGGCCATAAAAGAACATTTACTAATGCATACCTCTCCCAAAACAAGTGCATAAAAAAAGCCATAATAAGCCCGGCTTTCAAAAACATAAAAAACAATATTAACGACCATCTAAGCATGCCCTGAAACTGATACCAATCGACCATATATGAAAAAAAACTTAAAACAAACAATAGGCCCCATATCCAAAGATAAATTCCTATCTTATGAGTTGAAGCTTGTTCTTTTTTTTTTGTTTCATCCATATATTAAATTACCATAAATAAAAAAATGCAAAAATAAATACCCATACTAAATCAACAAAGTGCCAATACAATCCAAGAATTTCGATTTCTACATAATCACCCTTCATTGTAGTAAACCAACCTCTTTTGCCTTCGTCATAATGGCCTGCAAATACTTTATATGCATAAATAAATAAGAAAATTACTCCAAACGTAACGTGGGTCCCATGAAACCCTGTTATCATAAAGAAAAAAGAACCAAATTGAGGAGCGCCAAAAGGATTTTCCCATGGCCTTACCCCTTCATGAATGAGTTTTGACCATTCAAATGCCTGCATACCAACAAAAGTTAATCCACCTAGTGCAGTAGCTAATACAAGCCAACCACACATCTTTCTATTTTTTTCATATCCATATTTAACTGCAAGCGCCATTGTTCCACTGCTCGTAATCAAAACAAATGTCATTATCGCAATCAATAAAAGTGGAACCGGAACTCCAAATGCATTAAGAGCAAATACTTCGCTTGGATTAGGCCACTCAACTGGCGTCGATCCTCTCCCTTTCATGTATGAAATTAAAAAACAACTAAATATAAATGTATCACTTAATAAAAAGATCCACATCATTGCTTTTCCCCAATGTACACCTTTAAACATGGTTTGGTCAGAACCAGTGTCTTGAGCCATGCCTCTAAATCCAGGTTTAAGTTCCAGTCCTTCTATTTTAGGGTCTGACATATTATTGATTATCTATGTTTTTTCTACTCCGGTATTTTGAACTTCACTTGGAGGAGTTGTTTGAGTTATAAAATCCTCTTTTGCTCCTGGAACACTGTAGTCGTAACACCATCTATGAACCACTGGGAGTCTATCGCCCCAATTTCCATGTTCTGGTGGAACTGATGGTGTAAGCCATTCTAGCGAACATGCTTTCCAAGGATTAGATCCTGCTCGTTTCCCTGTTTTCAAAGTTTTTATAATGTTATAAATTAATATAAATTGTGCAGCTCCAACTAGGAAAGCTGCAAGACTTATAAATTCGTTCATTCCAACTGCCGATGTCATATATGGGCTGTCATACATTTCAAAGTATCTTCTTGGTACTCCAATAAATCCTAAGTAATGCATTGGGAAATATATTGAATAAGCTCCTAAAAAGGTTGTCCAAAAATGCCACTTTCCTAATTTTTCATCTAAGAATCTTCCTGATACTAAAGGAAACCAATGGTAAACCGCTCCCATAATTACCATAAGTGGTGCTATACCCATCACCATATGAAAGTGTGCGATAACAAAATATGTATCTGATAATGGTACATCAACAGAAACATTCCCTAAGAAAATACCTGTAATACCTCCGTTTACAAATGTAACGATAAAACCAAGACACCAAAGCATAACGGTATTCATTCTAATATTTCCTCTCCAAAGAGTTAAAATCCAATTGTACACCTTCATTGCGGTGGGAACTGCTATAATAAGTGTTGTAGTTGCAAAAAAGAAACCAAACCATGGATTCATACCGCTAACATACATATGGTGAGCCCAAACAAAAAAGCTTAAAGCTCCAATACCAACGATGGCCCAAACCATCATTCTATAGCCAAATATATTTTTTCTAGAATGAACAGAAATTAAATCTGAAACTATTCCAAAAGCAGGTAATGCAACAATATAAACTTCTGGATGCCCAAAAAACCAAAACAAGTGTTGAAAAAGAATTGGACTTCCTCCGCCATATTCTAATACTTCACCAGCTTTTAATATCGTTGGCATAAAAAAACTTGTCCCAAGAACTTTATCTAAGCTCATCATTAGAGCGCCTACTAATAAGGCTGGGAAAGCTAGCATCGCTAGAACAGTTGCTGTAAAAATACCCCAAACTGTCAAAGGCATCCTCATTAATGTCATGCCCCTAGTACGTGCTTGTAAGATAGTAATTAAGTAGTTTAGTCCTCCCATAGTAAATCCAGCTACAAATAAAATTAATGATAAACACATTAGTAATATTCCCGCTCCAGATCCTGGAGTTCCTTCTAAAATAGTTTGTGGAGGATAAAGTGTCCATCCAGCTCCAGTTGGTCCACCTGGAACAAAAAAGCTTGCCATTAAAACTCCAACAGCAATAAAAAACATCCAAAAACTGACCATGTTAAGATAAGGAAAGACCATATCTCTAGCTCCAACCATTAGTGGAATTAAGTAATTTCCAAAGCCTCCAAGAAAAAGTGCGGTTAAAAAATAAACCACCATTATCATTCCATGCATGGTAACAAACTGATAGTAGTGCTCTGCAGTCATAAAACCGGCTGCTCCTGGAAACCCTAATTGTAAACGCATTAACCATGAAAGAATAAGGCCAACTATTCCAGTAAATGTTGCTAGAAGAAAATATTGTACACCTATAACCTTAGCGTCCTGACAGAAAACCCATTTAGTAATAAAACTGTGTCCATGATACAAATCTTGCTCTTCTACTTCAGCAGGTCTTACATAATCTATATCTGGTGCAGCACTAGAACCACCACCGGAAATAGTTTCTGAAGATTGAGCGTGAATTGTTTTATTATCGTTAAATTCTTCTGACATTTTTTTCCTTTATATATATTAATATGTTTATCATTTAATCAGTTTTTTTTGCTAATTGTTTTTTGTTAATTTCTTTATTTTCCTGTTTTGCTATTAAATCCGAATAAGTTTCTTGCTGTCCAAGCCAGTTTTTATAATCTTTTTCATCCTGAACGATAACTCCACCTCTCATTGCATAATGTCCTACACCGCAATATTCAACACACAAAACTTCATACTCTCCTACTTTATTAGGTTCGAACCAGTAATAAGTTACAATTCCTGGAACTGCATCCATCTTTGCTCTAAATTGAGGAACATACCAATTGTGAAGAACATCAACTGATCTTAGTAATATTTTAACTGGTTTATCATTTTGAAGATTTAAAACATCGCTTTGTATCATTACATCATCTTTTCCATAAGGATCGTCTGAGTTAATTCCAAAAGGATTATCATCATTTATGTTAACTATTTGGGTTGTACCTAATTTTCCATCTTTTCCTGGAAGTCTATATTGCCATCCCCACTGCCAAGCCATTACATCAACTTCAATTGCATTCTTAGGAACGTTAACATAATTATTCCAGATCACCAGTCCCGGAGCTAATAAAGCTACAACACCTATTGTAGTCGCCCATGTAAGTATTTTTTCTAATCTTTTATCTTCAGGTTTATACTCCGCTCTTCTCTCTTCTTTATAAGAAAACTTAAAAACACAGTAAACCATGAAAAGGCATACAGCTATAAAAACACCTCCTCCAATCCAAAATGTTAAAGTTATAGTATCGTCCATTCCTCCCCAGTTGGAAGCAACGTCTGTCCAATACCAAGGGGTGAAAATATGAAATAATACTGACCCTAGAATAACCAAAAAAAATATAATACCTGGATGCATATACGTTTATATAGAATAAATATTATATAATTACCTATGACAAAATGTCATGAAAATTATTGAAATAAACTAATATAATCAACAATAATATGCTTAGCAAAATTGGAATATTAATAACAATACTCGTTTTAGTTTTACTTTTCTTCTTTGTAATATCTTTTGGAGCAGGAGCATTTTCAAAAGATAAAGTAAAGCCTGAAACAAAAAGATATTTAAAGTCCGTAAATATATTATTAATTATAATTGCTGTAGTTGGGGCTATTTTAGTTTTATTTCTTTAAACTCTTAAGAAACTAATGATTTACACCAATCTATAAATGTATCATTAAAAACATAAATCATAAGAAAAAAACCTAGCCATACAATTAGTAAAAAGGTCCAATACCAAGAGAGTGCTGAAATATTTTTTTCCTCGTCTAAGATTTTATTTTGTTCTAATTTAAGAACTCTAGAAGAAACTTTTCCCCAAAAAAATAATCCACCTAAAAGATGTAATCCGTGAATTGCTGTAAATATATAAAAAGATGAGAAATAGGTATTAGTTGTTACATAGTTTCCACTTTTCATTAATTGTGTCCAAAAAATCAATTGTCCAAAAAGAAATATATAACTTAGCCCTCCAACAATTATTAGATTTTTTTTAATTTTTGAAGTTTCTTTTTTTTCTAAATCTTTAGTAATTCTACTAAAAAAATATGCTACAAAAAAAAGAATTATAGTATTTGCCCAAAGTAAATTTGGTTTTAATAAATACATTGTGTCTTGGCCTGGAGGTATAGAATAAATGTAAGCGGTAAAAATTAAACTGAATAAAACTGTTGCGATACCAAATATAATTATTACTGCAGATTTTTGTGATGAAATATCAAAAGTTTTACCTGTGTGAGATGTATCCAAGACCATCTGGTCTTTATCCCAAGGTTTTTGTAATAATGTGCCAAAAAGTTTCTTTATTAAGTTGCTCATAAATTTTATATAATCACAAATATAATTTAATCAATAATGAAAATAAAAACATCTATAATTGTAATCTGCGGTTGCTTGGTAATCTTTATATTTGTCATGCTTCCTATCTTCTTGTCAACACAGTCTAAAAAAGATGATTATGTCGCATCTTTTAAAGGTTCAGAATTTTCTCTCAAAGATATGAATAATAATGTCATCAATGAAAAGTCATTCAATGGACCCTTAACGGCAATTTTTTTTGGATTCACAAATTGTCCAGATGTTTGCCCAATGACGTTAAACAAAATGGATATTGTTTTAGATAAGTTGAAAAAAGATAAAGAACAAATAAAATTATTTTTTGTTAGTGTTGATCCAGAAAGAGATACACCCGAGGTTATTAAAGATTATTTAAGTTCTTATGAAAATAATTTTGTAGGAATTACTGGAGAAAAAGAAAAAATATTTTTACTTTACAAGTCTTGGGGGATCATGAGCCAAAAAGTATTTACAGAAAATGGTGAATATAACATAGACCATAGTTCTCCTGTTATATTGCTCAAAGATGGAAAATATGTTGCTAGAATATCTCATCGAGATGATATTAAAAAATCTTTAAAAATAATTAAAAAATATTTATAAATTATAAGCGTAATTAACGATTGATAAAGCTGAAATAACTGCTGTTTCTGATCTTAGAATATTTTCATTAATTTTAATTTTATTAACACCTTCAAAAGATAAAATCTCTTTTCTTTCTTTTTCAGAAAAATCTCCTTCGGGTCCAACAATAATACAAATAGGTTTATCTATTTGTTTTTTTATGTGTAATTTTTTATTTTCAGTATTTAGATCAGTAAATATTAATTCTATTTTTGCACTATTTTTTCCTAAAAAATTCTTTAGGTTTTGACACTTTTCTAACATGGGAATATCAATACGATTTGACTGTTCACAGGCCTCTATAATAATTTTTTCTATTCTATTGCTGTTAATTTTTCTAACGACTGATCTCTCAAAAATAATTGGTATAAACTTGGTCACTCCTAATTCTGTTGCCTTTTGTATCATAAAATTAAAATAGTTAGATTTAATTGGTGAAAAAGCTAACCATATTTCTTTACTATTTTTGGTTTGTCTTAGCTGTTTAGTAATATTAAATTCTACTATTCCTTTTGAAATTTCACTTATTTTTGCTTCCCACTCTCCACTCTTATTAAATAAAGAAAAAACCTCATTTGATTTAATTCTCATAACTTTACTAATATAGTGAGATTGTGGTTTATCTAGCTTTGAAGTTAAATTAAGTGATAAACTTTTTGGAAAAAATAATCTAATATTGCTCATAATTCTTAGATTAATTTATGAAAAATGTTAAAGCAATAATTTTTGACGCTTACGGAACATTATTTGATGTAAATTCCGCTGCAGAAAAATGTAAAGACAAAATTGGTGATAAGTGGGAAGGTTTTGCAAATTTCTGGCGAACTACTCAATTAGAATATACTTGGCTTAGAAGTTTAATGAAAAGACATAAAGACTTTTGGCAAGTTACTGAGGATAGTTTAGAAAAATCAATGAATACATTTAAAATAGATAAAGCAATGAAAAATGAACTTTTAAATTTATATAAAGTTCTAAACACATTTCCAGAGGTAAAAGATGTTTTAAATAAATTGAAAGAAAAAAATTATAAACTTGCAATTCTCTCAAATGGAACACCTGCTCTTCTTAATGAATTAGTCAAAAGTAATAATCTGGATAATATATTTGATGATATTTTTTCGATTGAAGAAGTTGGAATTTATAAGCCAGACGCAAAAGTTTATGACATGCCAATTAAAAAATATAAAATACAAAAAGAAGAGGTTGTATTTTTAAGTGCAAATACGTGGGATATTTCTGGTGGAGGAAATTATGGTTATAGTTCTATTTGGGTAAACAGAAATAATAGTATTTTTGATAATCTTGACTACAAGCCTAAAGATGAAGTTAAAAACTTAAATCAATTACTTGATATTGTCTAATAGTAGCGCTCTTTTGGCATGTGTAAAAAAATTTAAATATAATAGAGTTTATTAAATTAATTAAAGGAGAAAATAATGGCTGGTGATAAAATAGATGTTTCTTTTGAGATAAATTCAGACTCAAAAAAATTGCTTGATCAAATAGTGGAAAAATACGATTTGCCAGACAAATCTAAGGCTCTCAGATGTCTTCTTGATTATGTTGAAGAAAAAGATTCTGAGTGGGATGAAATGTTTGCAACAATTCGTTGTAATAGATGTGGATAAAAAAAGATATGGATAAATTAGATAATAAGTTAAATAAGTTTTTTTCAAGCTTACAATTTTTATCTCCTTGGTTAATAAGATTGGGTCTTGGGATAGCTTTTAGTATTCATGGGTTAAGTAAATTTCCATTGCCACCAGAAGTTTTGATAGAATATTTTGGTTTTTCTCCTTTTCTTGCATCGTTTGTTGCACTTACTGAATTAGGAGCTGGATTATTTTTAATTATTGGCGGCCTTATAAAAGGTTCTATTGGTAATCTAATGACGAGAGTAAGCGCATTAGCTATTACTATTGTTATGATTAATGCTTTTGCATTAGCTCATAGAGATTGGTTCATTACAACAAAGCTATTTACCAGTGAACAAATTTTTCTTTTTATAATTGCTTTATATTTTTTAATTAAAGGAAATAAATAATTGAAAAAAATTGAAGTAAATAGAATTATTAATCCAATTCAGGCATCTGATGGTGCTGGAGTTAAATTAAAAAGAAGTATTGGTGTTGAACCTAACTATTTTGATCCTTTTTTAATGTTAGATGAATTTGGATCAGAAGATAAAGATGATTATATTGGTGGTTTTCCTGCCCACCCTCACAGAGGAATTGAAACAGTAACTTATATGTTGCATGGAGAATTTGAACATCAGGATAGTACCGGAGCAAAAGGAAGAATGAAAGCTGGAGACGTTCAATGGATGAAAACTGGAAGTGGTATAATACACTCTGAAATGCCAGCAATGTCTGGTGGAAAGCTTCAAGGGTTTCAATTATGGATAAATATGCCAGCTAAACTTAAAATGAGTAAACCTGACTATATTTATATTAATGCTAATGAAGTGAAAGTTTATAAGGATGAAGATAAAGAAGTAAAAACAATAGCAGGAAAATTTCAAAATGCTGAAGGACCGATAAAAGAGCACAATGTAGAACCAATCTATTTTGATGTAGAATTAAAAAAAGGTAAAGAATTTCATTTTAAACTACCAACTACTCATAATTCTTTTGTTTATCTTGTTGATGGAGAAATAATAATTGGAGAAAAAAAACATAATACTGTTAAAAGGTCCACTCTAATATTGTTAACTAAAGGTGAAGAACTTAAAATTAAAAGTAAATTAAATTCAAAATTCTTGCTTATTTCTGGAAAACCTATTAATGAAGAAATTGCGAGAGGTGGTCCGTTTGTTATGAATACAAAATCAGAAATACTTGAGGCTGTTAATGATTATCATAATGGAACTTTTGTAAAATGAAAGCTATCCAAATTTCAAAAAATGGTGGTCCAGAAGTACTAGAAATAAAAGACATAAAACTTAGCAAACCTAAAGAAGATGAAGTTACGATAGAACATAAGGCTATAGGCCTAAATTATATTGACACTTATCATAGATCGGGACTTTATCCTTTAAAACTTCCATCTGGAATTGGAGCTGAAGGTGCAGGAATAATTAAAGAAATTGGATCAAATGTAAAAGAATTTAAAGTTGGTGATAAAGTTTCTTACGCAGGAATGCCTCTTGGGGCTTACTCAACACATAGAAATTATCCAACTAAAAATATCGTAAAAGTTCCTGATGGTATTGATCTTGAAGTAGCTGCAACGTTAATGACTAAAGGCTTAACAACTTTTTATTTATTACACAAAACTTATCCGGTCAAATCAGGTCAAACTATACTGTTTCATGCAGCAGCAGGTGGCGTTGGTCAAATATTTGGTCAATGGGCAAAATCTCTGGGATGTAAAGTTATAGGAACTGTAGGATCTGACGAAAAAATAAGTAAAGCAAAAAGTTATGGTTATGACGAAGTTATAAATTATAACAAAGAAAATTTTTCAAAAAAAGTTTTAGAAATTACAGCTGAAAAAGGTGTTCCTGTTGTTTATGATGGAGTTGGGAAAAATACGTTTGAAGGATCATTAAACTGCTTAGAGATAAGAGGTATGATGGTATCTTTTGGAAATGCTTCTGGACCTTTATCTGATGTAAATGTTCCCAAGCTACTTCAACCAAAAGGCTTGTATCTTGTTCGACCTTCAATGCAACATTATTTAGGAACAAAGAAACAAATTGAAGAAGGTGCAAAATTATTATTTGAAAAAATTGAAACTGGTAAAATTAAAATTGAAATTTTTAAAAAATATAGCTTAGATAATGTTGTTGAGGCTCATAAAGATTTAGAGTCTCGAAAAATTTTAGGACCAGCAATTATAGTTCCAAATTAATCTATTTTAACATCCATGTCAGACATATGCAAATTAAGTGCATTAGTTGAGGTTTGAATTTCCCTGATAAAAAATATTATTGAAATTATCATAGATAAACAGCATGATCCAAATATGACTCTCGCTATAAATACTTCATCAAGATAAAGAGCAAAGACCGTAAGCATATTGAATAAGAAACCAAATGCAGCGAACATTATTGTCCATCTAAGAATTGATATTCTGCTACTAAGGTTTATAAACTGTTTTTTCCATTCTGGGGGTATATGCTTTTCATAAACATGTTCATCATGAAGCTCTCTTATTAATTTACTAAGAGTGTGAAACCTGTTGCTATAGACGCTCATTAGCAATGGTATAGCAGGAAACATTAAAGCTGTTACGGTATAATCTATATTCATACGAATCAATTTGATTATGAATCTAGCCTTTGCTATTTACAAGTAAAATTTAATGAATCAGCTAAATCTTTTTATAGAACTTACAAGATTAAAAAAGCCAATAGGTTTTATGCTGTTATTTTGGCCTTGCGCATGGGGTCTAACAATTGCATTTGATTTTACAAATAATCTTGATAATTATTTTTTTTATCTATTTTTGTTTTTGCTGGGATCAATTTTAATGAGATCAGCTGGCTGTATAGTAAACGATATATCAGATAAAGAATTTGATAAAAAAGTTTCAAGAACCAAAAATAGACCTATCGCTGCAGGAAAAATCTCAATAAGATTAGCCTTGGTATATACTGCAATGCTATGTTTGCTAGCTCTTCTAGTATTAGTTAATTTTAATATTTACACAATTTTACTTGCTTTAGGATCTATGCCTTTAGCCTTTACTTACCCTTTGATGAAGAGATTTACCTATTGGCCTCAATTATTTTTAGGAATTACATTTAACTATGGTCTAATTCTTGGCTGGGTAGCTGTAAAAAATAATTTAGATATCATACCTATAGTATTTTATTTAGGAGCCATATTTTGGACACTTGGTTACGACACAATATATGGATATCAAGACTTAAAAGATGATGAAATAATAGGTGTAAAATCAACTTCTATAAAATTTAAAAAGAATCCAAATTTATTTTTAATAATATGTTATTTAATATTTATGTTATCTATACTAACGGTAGGGATATATATGAAATTTAGTTATTTTTTTTATTTTTTCTTATCAGTTCCTATTTTTCATTTATTTTTTTATCAAATAAAAAAATTCAGATTAAATGATACTGATAATTGTTTAAAAATTTTTAAAAGTAACAATTTTTTTGGATTTTTGATTTTTATAAATATTTTAATTGGAAAGCTTTTTAATGTTTAAAGATATCGATATCATAAAAAGACTTTATAAAGATTACACACTTAAGCATGCAAAAAAAATTTTATTAGCCATTTTACTTTCATTCCTGGTTGCAGGCAGTACTTCGGCTATTGCATATTTATTAGATCCTGCTATTGAAAAAATTTTTATAGAAAAGGATAAAACTCTAATTTATTTAATACCTTTTTTTATCATAGTTGCTTTTGCCATAAAGGGGCTGTCTGTTTATATCGCCAAATTACTTATGATAAATGTTGGAGAAGAAGTTAAAACAAGTGTTCAAAAAGATATGATTAAATCTCTAATTTATTCAGACACTCAGTATATTGATAAAATGCATACTGGTAAATTTATTTCAAAACTTACAACTGATGTAGCTCTGTTGAATATGTTAATAAGTACTGCTGTTTTAAGTTTATTTAAAGATAGTTTGACACTAATAGCATTACTAACTGTAATGTTTTACCAAAATTGGAAGCTTTCAATGGTAGCAATAATAATGATCCCAATTGCAACGTTAATATCAAGAACATTAGGTAAAAGAATGTCAAAAGTCTCAAATGAATTTTTGATACATGCAAGTTTTTTTACTACTAGTTTAATTGAAATATTAAAAAATCATAAACTAATTAAAATTTTTCAAGCTGAAAAATATGAAAGATTAAGGTCAGGTGAAAATTTGGATAAAATGAAGGAAAAAACGAAAAAAATGACAATCGTTTTTCATCGTACGGCCCCGGTGATGGAAATTTTAACAGGTATAATGATAGCTAGTCTGGTATTTTATTCGGGTAAATTAATTGAGAATAATGAATTAGAAATTAATAATTTTTTTTCTTTTTTAGCCGCAATGATGCTTGCTTATCAACCAGTTAGGTCACTTACGGGACTTCATATAGCTATAAATCAAGGTCTAATTGCTGCAAAAAGAATTTTACCAATAGTTGATATTGTAAACGAAGTAAAAGATAATCCAAATTTACCCGACTTAAACATAAATAAATGTGATATTAACTTTGAAGACGTTAATTTTCATTATAATTCTGAAGAAAAAATAATTTTAAAATCTGCCAACCTAAAAATAAATGGTGGAAAAATGACAGCATTAGTTGGGCTAAGTGGAGCAGGTAAATCAACAATATTAAATTTAATTCCAAGATTTTATGACTGTAAAACAGGAGATATTAGAATTGATAATCAATCAATTTATAAAACAAACATTTATTCATTAAGAAAAAATATTTCTCTTGTAAGTCAAGAAACAACTTTGTTTGATGATACAATAAAAAATAATATTTTATATGCTAAAATAGATGCATCAGAGGAAGAGATGTTAAAAGCATCAAAAAATTCTTATGCTGACGAATTTATTCAAAAATTACCTAATAAATATAATACTATAATAGGAGAAAATGGAGTTAGGTTATCTGGAGGTGAAAAACAACGTTTATCAATAGCAAGAGCTATGCTTAAAAAAAGTCCAATAATCCTTTTGGATGAAGCAACTTCATCTCTCGATGCTGAAACAGAAAGTAAAATTCAAGTCGCAATAACTCAATTAACAAAAAATAAAACTACAGTAGTCATTGCCCATAGACTATCAACAGTTCTAAACGCAGAAAAAATATATGTTATAAATGCTGGCGAAGTAATTGCTGAAGGAAATCATGAATATTTACTATCAAAATCTGAAATTTATAAAAATTTTTATGATAAACAACTAAGAAAAAATTAAATGATATTAATTATATACAGATTATTAATTAATCTTGTTATAATATTTTCACCAATAATATTAATAATTCGTCTATTTAAAAAAAAAGAAGACTTATCAAGATTCAAAGAAAAATTTTGTTTTTTTTCAGAAAAAAGAAAAAATGGAAATCTTATATGGTTTCACGGTGCTAGCGTTGGAGAAATAAAAAGTATAGTTCCTTTAATTGAAAAATTAGAAAAAGAAAAAAAAATTAATCAAATATTAGTTACATCATCAACACTGAGTTCTTCAAAAATATTTAAAAAATTTAAATTTAAAAAAACTATTCATCAATTTTTTCCTATTGATAAATTAAGCTTTACAGAAAAATTTTTAAATTTTTGGAAACCAAGTTTGGTTATTTTTATTGACTCCGAAATTTGGCCTAATATGCTTTTAAGTATTAATAAAAAAAATATTCCAATTATTTTATTAAACGCAAGAATTACAAGAAACTCTTTTAAAAGATGGTTATATTTTAAATCATTTGCATTAAAAATATTTAATTGCTTTGACATAACATTTCCTCAAAATAAAGAAACTATTGGATATCTCAAAAGCTTAAAGGTTAAAAAAATTAAATTTTTAGGAAATATTAAATTTTCTGAAAATGAACATTTATTAAAAAGCAAAATCAATTCAAAAGTTAAAAAATTTACAAAAAATAAAAATTATTGGTGCGCTGCAAGCACTCATGATAATGAGGAAGCTATGTGCGCTAACGTGCATCTAAAACTTAAAAAGAAAATAAAAAACCTCGTCACTTTTATAATTCCAAGACATATTCAAAGAACTGGGGATATAGTAAATTCACTGCAAGATTTGAATTTAAACATTCATTGTCACAGCTCCAAAAAAAGTATTAAAAAAAATACTGACATTTATATTGTAGACACATACGGAGAAACTAATTCATTCTTTAAAACAAATAACACTGTTTTTTTAGGTGGCTCACTAATTAAACATGGAGGTCAAAATCCTATAGAGGCTGCAAGAAATGGTTGCAAAATTATTTACGGTCCCTATGTAAAAAATTTTAAAGAAGTTTATAAACTTTTAGAAAAAAATAAAGTTTCTTACAAAGTAAATAATATAGAGCAACTCACAAGCAAAGTTGGTATTTTAATGAAAAAAAATAAAGAGTCGAAAAATTTAGAGGATAAAATTAATAAATTAGGAAAAAGAATTCTAGAAAAAACATTATTCGAGTTTAAATTTTACTTAAATAAAATATGAAACTTAACAAACCTAAATTTTGGGATGTTCCAAGAATATCTTTTTGGGTAATAATTCTATTGCCACTATCATTTATATTTTTGTTAACATCTTATATAAGAAGAGCTCTAAAAATCGAAAATAAATTTCAAATACCAGTTATTTGTGTTGGTAATATTTATATAGGTGGCACAGGCAAAACCCCTTTGGCTGCAGAAATATTTAAAATTGTTAAATCCTATGGAAAGAATCCTGGTTTTGTAAAAAAGGGTTATGATTATTTAGATGACGAAATAAAAATGCTAAAGAAAATTGCTAAAGTTTATTCAAACAAAAATAGACGAGAAGCGATTAATTCATTAATTTCATCTAAACATGATGTTGCGATTTTAGACGATGGGTTCCAAGATTTCTCTATTAAAAAGGACTTTTCAATTTTATGTTTTAATTCTCAGCAGCTGATAGGAAATGGTTTTATAATTCCATCAGGTCCGCTTAGAGAAGGTATGAAATCAATTAAACGAGCTGATTGTGTTTTAATAAATGGTAATAAAAATTTACAATTTGAGAATAAAATAAAAAAAATAAATAATAATGTAAAAATATTTTATTCAAAATATAAAATAAAAAATTTGGATAAATTTAAAAATAAAAAAGCTATAGCTTTTGCTGGAATTGGAAATCCATCAAACTTTTTTGAGCTGTTAAAAGAAAATTATATTGACGTATTGAGAACATACTCATTTCCTGATCATCATAATTATTCAAAAAGAGATTTTAATGAAATTATAGGAGATGCATTTCTTGCTCGAGGACCAGATGTTATTAAAAAAAATGATGTGGAGTCAGTAAAAATTGTTACAACTGAAAAAGATTATTCTAGAATGAATGAAGAACAAAAACAAAGTTGCGATTATATTGAAGTCGATTTAGAAATTGAAAATAAGAACGAATTTATTAATTTAATTAAAAGTAAATTATGAAAATTATAAAATATTTTTTTGAATTTATATTTGTTTATACTTTATTCATTATTTTTAAAATTATTGGATATAAAGCTGCATCAAGTCTAGGAGAAAAAATTGGAATTTTAATTGGTCCTTTTTTTAGATCAAAAAAAAAAATAGAAAATAATTTAAAAAATTCAAATATAGGATCTGATGATTTAGATAGAAAAAAAATTATTAAAAAAATGTGGGGTAATTATGGAAGAATCCTTGCGGAATATCCTTTTTTAAAAAAATTTAAAAATAATATTTTCAAAAAATATATTGAAATTGAAGGAATTAATTATTTAGAGGAAATTAAAAAAAATAAAAAAAAAGTAGTTTTCATTTCTGGTCATTTCAATAACTTTGAACTAATGGCTATGCATTTAGAAAATTCAGGTTTAAATGTTGCGGCAATTTATAGACCTTTAAATAATATTTTTTTAAATGGCATCATGGAAAAAATAAGATTAAACCACATCTGTAAAAAACAAATAAGAAAAGGTAAATCAGGAACTAGAGAACTATTGCAGGTTTTTAAAGATGGATACTCCATCGCTCTTATGATTGATCAAAGAGTGAGCGAAGGTATTAAGTCAAAGTTCTTTAATAGATCGGCTTTAACTACAACTATACCTGCCCAGTTAGTTAAAAAATACAATGTTGAAGTAGTTCCTGTCTATATAGAAAGAAAGAACGACGTTTACTTTAAAATGCACATTAATAAACCAATCCTTTTTAATGAAAATAAATCTTTAGAAGAAATAACTGATAGGCTAAATAAAATTTTAGAAGAAATGATCTCAAAGAATCCTGATCAATGGATATGGTCTCATGATAGGTGGAAGTAAAAAAACTAATTTTTTTTCAATTCTTCGTTTTTTAAATGCGCTTCTTTGTGTGAAAAATAAGCTTCTTGCAAGTCAACATTCCAATAATTTAGGTCTTTTAAATTAATTTCTTTTCCGGAAACTGCACAAATAACATGATCTCCTTGTTCAATAATTTCAAAATTATTTGCCAAGTACTTTAATTTTGCTAATTTTTTATGCATTTTTAGTTTATATATCATTACATGAAAGTAGGAATAATTGGAAGCGGTGGGAGAGAACACTCTTTATGTGAGGCTCTAAGCAAATCAAAAAAAATTAGCAAAATTTATTGTTTTCCTGGCAATGCTGGTACTCAAAAAATTGCAGAAAATGTTGATATAAATATAGACGATTTTGAGATACTAAAAAAATTTATTATATCAAAAAAAATTGAATTAATAGTTGTTGGACCAGAAAAACCTTTAGTTGAAGGAATTGTTGATTTTTTTGAAAATAATAATATTCCAATATTTGGACCTAACAAATTAGCATCACAACTCGAGGGTTCTAAAATATTCACAAAAAAAATTTGTGATAAATATAAAATACCAACAGCAAAATTTGGTATTTTTGAAAATATTAATAAAGCAAAATTATTTTTAAATAACACGAAATTTCCAATGGTTGTAAAAGCTGATGGGCTTGCAGCAGGAAAGGGTGTTTATATATGTGAAGATAAGAAAAATGCTGAAAATGCAATTGAAGAAATTTTCAATGGAAAATTTGGTGAAGCTAAAAAAGTTTTATTAGAAGAATTTCTTATTGGAGAAGAAATGAGTTATTTTGTTGTAAGTGATGGAAAAAATATTAAAAAATTTGAGACAGCACAAGATCATAAAAGAGTAGGAGAAGGAGATACTGGTAAAAATACAGGCGGCATGGGAGCTTATTCTCCCTCAAAACTTATAAATATCGATTTGGATAAAAAGATATTAGAAAAAGTTATTTACCCAACTTTAAATGCTCTTAAAGATATGAATTGTGAATACAATGGATTCTTATATGCAGGATTAATGATTGTTAAAAATGAACCCTACCTAATTGAATATAACGTAAGAATGGGAGATCCAGAATGTCAAACTATTCTCCCAAAATTAAAAACTGATTTGTTAGATATTATTTTAGCTTGTACTAAAAAAAAATTAGCTCAGATTGAAATCGAATGGCATAATCAAAATAGCTTATGTATTGTTTTATGCTCAAAGGGTTATCCTGATAATTATAAAAATAATATTTTAATTAAAAATCTCGATCAAATAATTTTAAAACCAAATCAAAAAATTTATCATGCTGGCACCAAGATTGAAAAAAATAATATTTTATCAAATGGAGGAAGAGTACTAAATTTTGTAAGTTTATCTAACAATTTTAAAGAAGCTAGAGATAGCAACATTGAAATGATTGAAAAAATTAACTGGAATGAGGGCTTTTATCGTAAAGATATTGGATACAAAGTTATCAAATAATGAGAATCATATCTGGAGATTTTAAAGGAAAAAAAATTTTACAACCTAAGGACAAACTGACGAGACCTCTTAAAGATTTAACCAAAGAGTCAATATTTAATATTATAAATCATTCAAATTTAATTAATATAAACCTTAAAAATTCAAATATATTAGATTTATTTTCTGGAGTAGGATCCTTTGGTCTAGAGTGCTTATCTAGAGGAGCATTAACAGTTACTTTTTTTGAAAACTATATAAATGCAATTAAGATTTTAAAGTTAAACATATCAAGTTTAAATTCTAAAAAAAAAGTTAAAATAATTGAAAAAAATATATTTGAAGAAGGAAGTTTAGATTCGCTAAATAAAAAATTTGAAATTATTTTTATTGATCCCCCTTTTAAGGAAAAAAAATTAAATTTTTTACTTAAAAAAATATATAAGCTTAAAATTCTTGAAAAAAATGGCGTACTAATAATTCATAGACATAAAAAAGAAGAAGATAAGTTTCCAAAGGAGTATAAAATAATTAAAGAAAAAATATATGGAATATCAAAGCTTTTTTTTTTAATCTAGCTTTTAAGTAAAATTTTTTTTGTCTCTTTTTTTATCAGCTCTACGGAAGGTTGATCAAATGGATTTACATTTAGTGATCTGCCCAAAAGTATAGTTTCTAAAATAAAAAAACAAAAAAGTTCACCTAGTGATTTTTCATTTCTTTTTAAAACTTCAAAACTTCTAAAAGGTATTTTTTTTTTTAGAAATACTTTTTCTGTAGCCATTTTTTGTGAATACAATATTTTAGCTAAATTTTTATTTTTAAGATGCCTATGACTAGAAAGAATTTTGTTATTATTAATTTTAGGTGAGTTTTCATTTAAAACATGAAAAAATGTATAAAAGTTTTTTTTTGGACCATCCAGATACAACTGCATTAAACTATGATTATCTTTGGGCATAGATGATATCATCGGTAATATTCCTTTTCCTTTTTTTCCTAAACTTTCGGCAAGCAATTGTTGATACCATTTAAATAAATTTTCTGATTTTTCATCATAATTTAATATTATTGATGCATAGTTTTTTTTTTTAATCAAACTAATAGTGCGTGCAACATTGTTGACTAAGCTATCTACAAAATTTTTGTTGTTAACTAAAAAATTAAATTGTTTAAATTTTTTAGGATTTAATCCACCTAGCTCAGCTGGAAGCATGCCTACTTCAGATAAAACTGAATACCTTCCGCCGATAAAATTGTTGTGATGAATAATTTCTGACTTAAGGCTTTGTGCCAAATTATTTAAATAGCTACTTCTGTTTTCAGTAATAAATATATTTTTATCATTTTTATTAATAAAAATATTAAAGTTTGAAATTGTTTCAAGTGTATTTCCAGACTTTGAAACTATTAAATTTAAAAATTTACCTCGTTTATTTTTAACAATCTCATTTTTTAAATTATTAACGAAAAAAAAATTTTTTTTTATTTTATCTTTTAAAAAACTATGGATTGCTTCGGTTCCCAATATAGAGCCTCCAATCCCTATTATTCTTAATTTAGAGAATTTTTTATATTTTTTAATAATCTTTTTTGAATAAGAATATACGTATTGTAATGAAAGTGAGTTCAATATCTCATTATTGCTATTCACTAATTTTTTAAAATCGTTTTTTACTTTAGATATATTGGATGAAACAATAAAATTTTTAAACCTTATGTTTTGCGTTAACATTAATTTGTTCCAATTTTTTTTCTAATTGAATCTTCTAATGATTGATCAATGCTTGAACTACTTTGTGTATTTGTTTTTTCAGAATCGTTAAAAATTTTGCTCAAATCTAGCTCTTTTTCTTCCTGTTTTTTAATACTTCTCTTATTAATGGGTTTTGGCAAGCTATCGTAATCAGGAGGTAAAACTAAAGGATTTTTTTTTTGAACTAAAAATTCGTCACTATTTTCTTTTTTTTTTAAAGACAAATTTTCTTTAATGCCTGAACAGCTTGTTAAAAAGATAAATATTAAACTTAATTTAAGTATTTTTAGTTTATCTAAGTTTTTCATTTATTTACTTTTTAAAAAAAATTTCAACAAAAATAAGGCATATCACACCTAAAGATATAAATATATCTGCAACATTAAAAATAAACCAATGAAAATCATGTAAATGAAAGTCTATAAAATCTGGAACCGCAGAATAGTAAAATCTATCATATAAATTACCAATTGAACCACTAAAAATACTTATAAAAAAATATCCTTTATAGTCTTCTGATTTTACAGCAATAATAAAAATAATAGTTGTAACAACTATTATCAAAAATGTAATTAAATTATATATAAAGTTTTGGTCAAAAGAAAACAAGCCAAAGGCTATTCCTTTATTCCATATTAAATAAAAATTTAAATAAGGCGTTATAAATAAGTCTAAAGAGTCATTTATTTGAGCTAGGTGTAAAATATACAATTTAGATAAGCGATCAGTACCAAAAATAAATGTAAATATAATTATAAAAATTATATTTCTTTTAAAATTATTTTTAAACATTAACGTTTAAACTACAGTGTGGTCTTGCACATTTATTTTTACTAACTTTCCAACAAACTGGGCATTTTTGTCCTTCGGCTTTTAAAGTTTCAACATTAATTTCATTAGAGGAATTTTTTTCAACTTTTGCATTAGAGGTTATACATAATTCAGAAAAATCTACGTCTTTAGTTAAATCAATTAATTTATCTTCCAATTTTATTATTAAGTTTGCTTCAAGGCTTGATCCTATATCTTTTGATGCTCTTTTGATTTCAATACTGCTATTACAAGCTTCTCTAATTTTAATTAATTCTACCCATTTACTTTCAAGTTTACTATTCTTCCACTGTTCAGGTATTGATGGAAAACTTTCTAAATGTATACTTTTTCCATTCATTTTAACTAAGGAGTAAATTTCTTCGGTTGTAAAAGATAAAATCGGAGCAAACCATTTTAACAATATATCTAAAAGAATATTTAAAAAAACTACTGTAGATTTTCTTTTTTCACTATTAATTTTATCACAGTACAATGTGTCTTTTCTTATATCAAAATAAAATGCTGATAAATCAACTGTACAAAAATTTAACATATCTTTATACAACGCATGAAAATTATATTTTTTAAAATTTTTATTAAAATTTTCATTTAAACAAAAAAGTTTGTGGAGCATATATTGCTCAAGCTCTGGTAATTTACCGATTTCTAATTTTTCAAAATCTATCTTCTCGTGATTATCTTTTATATTTCCAAGGATATACCTAAATGTATTTCTAATTTTTCTATAAGACTCAGCGTGTTGCTCTAATATCGAACCATCAATTCTCAAATCTTCTGCGTAATCAGATGCTGCGACCCAAATTCTTAAAATATCTGCACCATATTTTTTTAATATATCTTCTGGGGCCATTATATTTCCAAGAGATTTTGACATTTTTAATCCTTTTCCATCAACGACAAAACCATGAGAAAGTATAGAATTAAATGGTGCTCTTCCTCTGGTTCCGCATGATTCTAAAAGTGAAGAATGAAACCAACCCCTATGCTGGTCAGAGCCTTCTAAATACATTGATGCCGGCCAAATTAAATCATCTCTTTTTTCTAGAACATAACTATGAGTAGAGCCACTATCAAACCAAACCTCAACAATATCATTCATTTTCTCATAGTCTGCACTTTCATATTTTTTTCCTAAAAATTTTTGAGCATCATCTTCAAACCAACAATCTGCACCTTCTTTCTCAAAAATATTTGCAATATTTTCGGTCACCTCTTCATCAATTAAGACTTTGTTCGTTTTCTTTGACATAAAAACCGGTATAGGAACCCCCCAAACTCTTTGTCTTGAAACACACCAATCTGGTCTAGTTTCTATCATTGATTTCAACCTTTCTTTTCCTTTGCTAGGGTAAAATTTAGTTTCATCAATTGCCTTTAGTGCTTTTTCTCTTAAACCGTGGCTTTCCATTGATATAAACCATTGAGGTGTCGCTCTATGGACTAATGGAGCTTTAGATCTCCAAGAATGTGGATATGAATGAATTAATTCTCCGTTTGCTAATAAATTTTTTTCATTTTTTAATTTTTCAATTACTTGGTTGTTTGCTTTAAATATATGAGTTCCTTTAAAGAGTGGAATGTGGTCAGTATACTTTCCATCACCATCGACCGTTTCTATTGCCTTAATTCCATTATTTAAGCATAAGTTGAAATCATCTGGTCCATGACTAGGAGCACAGTGAACAATTCCTGTTCCTTGATCCGTGGTAACAAAATTTGCTTCCAACATAGGTATATCATAATCAAATCCAATTTTTGAAAAAGGGTGACTACAAATAGTTCCCTCAAAATCCTTACCGTTTAATTCACTAACTTTACTAAACTTGTTTATTTTACACTCTTCTAAAACCGACTTTAATAAAGCTTCTGCTATTACAATCTGCCTATTTTTAAAATCTGTTTCATCTTCAATTTTTATAATAAGGTACTTTAAACTTCTATTATAAGCTAATGCTTTATTTGCAGGAATTGTCCAAGGTGTAGTGGTCCAAATTATTATTTCACTTTTTTTTAATTCATTTGACTTAGAATTTTTAACTTTGAATGATGTATAAATTGTATCTGACTTATGATCTTTATATTCCACTTCTGCATCAGCCAATGCGGTCTTTTCTACTGTTGACCAAAGAACTGGTTTATAACCTCTATATAAACTTCCTTCATTTAGAAATTTACCAAGTTCTCTTACAATTTGTGCCTCTGCATCAAAGCTCATTGTTGAGTAATAATTATTCCAATCCCCTATTACACCTAATCTTTGAAATTGATCTTTGTGGACTTTAATCCATTTACTCGCAAAATCTCTACACTCTTGTCTAAATTCATTTATAGGAACTTCGTTTTTATTTTTTTTATTTTTTTTGTACTGTTCTTCTATTTTCCATTCTATAGGTAGTCCATGACAGTCCCAACCTGGTACATAAACAGAATCTTTTCCTTCCATTTGATGAAATTTAACTACTATATCCTTTAAAATTTTATTTAAGGCTGTACCCATATGTATATCTCCATTTGCATATGGAGGCCCATCATGAAGAACAAATTTTTCTTTACCTTTATTTGCTTTTCTTAATTCTTTATATAATTCAATTTTTTTCCAATAATTTATTATATCTGGCTCTCTTGTGGGTAAATTTGCTTTCATTGAAAAAGCAGTTTTAGGTAAATTTATATTTTCTTTCGACATAATTTAATTTAATTTTTTTTTGGCCATATCTAAATCTGAACTAATTTGTTTTCTCAGCTGATTAATATTTTTAAATTTTTTTTCATTTCTTATAAAGCTAATAAAATCAATAGTTAAAACCTTATTATAAAGATTTCCATAAAAATGAAAAATATGAACTTCTAAAAGTATTTTTTTTTGATTAAAAGTGGGTCGATATCCTATATTTGCTATTCCTTTTAGTGCTTTGTTTGAATTTTTTCTATGAATTTTTACAGCATAAACTCCAAGTTTTGGAGTAACATAATTTTTAATATCTAGATTGCATGTTGGAAATCCAATTTTTTTGCCCATCTGTCTGCCTCTTTGTACTAAACTTTCTATAGACCAATTTCTTTTAAGAAGTTTGTTTGCGTAAATCAAATTTCCCTTAGATAATAATTTTCTAATATAAGTAGAAGAAACAATTTGATTTTTTGATACTAATGGTTTGGGTTTAATAATTTTGTAATTAAATTTTTTTTCATTTTGAATTAGTTTTTTTACATTGCCTTCCCTTTTATTTCCAAATCGAAAGTTATTACTTACAAATATATATTTTGGTTTTATTTTTTTATATAAAATGTTTTTTATAAAACTATAATATTTAATTTTTGAAAAATTTTTATCAAATTTTTTAGTAATTACAAAATCTGCACCAAGTTGATCCAATAAAATCTTTTTTTGATTTAAATTTGATATTCTAAAGTTTTTTAAATTTTTATTAAAGTACATTTTAGGCATTGGTTCAAAGGTAATAACTCCGATTTTTGATTTATATTTTTTTTTATATTTCTTAGCCATCAAAAATAATTTTTGATGACCTAGATGAACACCATCAAAATTCCCAATTAGTATAATTGAATTTCTGTGATTTGAAGAAATGTTAAAATTATTATAATTTTTTATTTTTTTTACCATTTTAAATCACTCTGTGTAAAATTTACAAGAACTTCGTAATTTTTGGAAACCTTCTCAACTCCATCTTTTTTAATTTCATCTTTGTGGATTCCATTTGTAATAATCATGCAGTCATAATTTAATAAATTGGCTCCTTTAATATCTGTATTTAAATTGTCTCCAATTGCTAAGATTTTTTTATTTTTGTTATCTGCAGATTGATTATAAACCTCAGGGTAAGGTTTTCCAAAATAAATTACTTCTCCTCCTAATTTTTCAAATACCATAGCTACTGAGCCGGCACATAGTTCTCTTTTATTTCCTCTATCAACTATAAGATCAGGATTTGTGCAAATCATTTTTTTTTTGATATGGTCATTGAGTAAATCTTTATAATAATTTAAATCTTGATCAAAATCGTCAAATAAGCCTGTACATAAAATATAATTACTTAATTTAATATCTTTTGAATTTTTTTTATCAAAATCGTTAAATAAATCAAAATCTCTCGGTGGTCCTATATGATAAAAAGTTTCACTTAAATGATTTTTTTTTAAATAAGATAAAGCTGCTTCCCCTGAGGTATAGACGTTTTCTAAAATTTTATTATCCATACCTAATTTTTTTAAAAAAGTTTTAACAGTAGAATTTGGCCTTGGTGCATTAGTTAGTAGTACGTACTTTTTATTAGATTTATCAATCTCAACTAAAGTCTCAATTGCCTTCTTATGTAAATTTATACCATTATGAACTACGCCCCATAGATCAATAAAAAATAAATCGTAATTTTCAATAATTGATCGCAAGCCCTCTTTATCTAAATTTTTAGTCATTAAATGAGATATAACCCATAAAAACCACAATTTCTCTCGTTTTTTCTATCTCTAATTTTTTATTAGTTTGTCTTGAAATAGTCCAGCAAGTAGCTATATGAGTCGCATATTAAAAGGAGAATTTATGAAATTTAAACCCTTGCACGATAGAGTGTTAATAGAAGTTTTAGATAGCAGCGAAAAAACTGCTGGAGGAATAATAATACCAGATACAGCCCAAGAAAAACCTCAAGAAGGAAAAGTTGTGGCAATTGGTGGTGGAGCAAAAACAGAAGACGGAAAAATAATCCCTATGGACGTTAAAGTAGGCGATAAAGTTCTTTTTGGAAAATGGTCAGGTACAGAAGTTAAAATTGATGGAAAAGAATATAGTATAATGAAAGAATCCGACATAATGGGAATTTCATCAAAATAATTTAAATTAAAGGAGATATAAAATGGCAAAAATAGTTAAATTTGACTCAGAAGCAAGATCTTCAATGATCAGAGGTGTAAACATTCTTGCAGACACAGTTAAGGTTACTCTTGGACCAAAAGGAAGAAACGTGGTTATGGATAAATCTTATGGAGCTCCAAGAATAACAAAAGACGGTGTTACTGTAGCTAAGGAAATTGATCTAGAAGATAAGTTTGAAAATATGGGTGCTCAAATGGTTAAAGAAGTTGCTAGTAAAACAAATGAAGAAGCTGGCGACGGAACAACAACCGCTACAATTTTAGCTCAAGCTATTGTTAAAGAAGGAATTAAATATGTTACCGCTGGAATGAATCCAATGGACGTTAAAAGAGGAATTGAAGCTGCAGTTGAAAATGTTAAAGCAAATTTAATATCATCAGCAAAAAAAGTAAAAGATAGTGATGAAATTGCTCAAGTTGGAACTATTTCTGCAAATGGTGACAAAGAAATTGGAAGTATGATTGCCAAAGCAATGCAAAAAGTTGGAAACGAAGGTGTTATAACTGTTGAAGAGGCAAAAGGTATAGAAACTGAACTTGACGTTGTTGAAGGTATGCAGTTCGATAGGGGTTATTTATCACCATACTTCATAACAAATGGTGACAAAATGATTACTGAATTAGAAAATCCTTTTATTTTATTACACGAGAAAAAATTAACAAATTTACAGCCAATGGTTCCTTTGCTTGAGGCAGTTGTTCAAGCAGGAAGACCTTTAATGATAATTTCAGAAGATGTAGAAGGAGAAGCCTTGGCAACTCTTGTAGTTAACAAGTTAAGAGGTGGTTTAAAAGTTGTGGCAGTTAAAGCTCCTGGATTTGGAGATAGAAGAAAAGCTATGCTTGAAGACATTGCAATTTTAACTGGCGGCCAAGTCATATCTGAAGATTTAGGAATTAAACTGGAGAATGTAAAACTAACTGATCTTGGATCTTCAAAAAAAGTAAAAGTTGATAAAGATAATAGTACTATAGTAAGTGGAAGTGGTAAAAAATCTGATATTGAGGCTAGATGTGCTCAAATAAAACAACAGATTGAGGAAACTACATCTGATTATGATAAAGAAAAACTTCAAGAAAGATTAGCAAAACTAGCTGGTGGAGTTGCAGTTATTAAAGTTGGTGGAGCAACTGAAGTTGAAGTTAAAGAAAGAAAAGACAGAGTAGAAGATGCTTTAAATGCAACAAGAGCTGCAGTTGAAGAAGGTATTGTAACTGGAGGCGGATGTGCACTTTTATATGCGGCACAAGATTTAGACAAAGTTAAAGCAAAAGGAGACGATCAAAAAGCTGGTGTTGATTTAGTAAGAAAAGCTTTAGAGGCTCCAATAAGACAAATTACAAAAAATGCTGGTGTTGATGGATCTGTAGTAGTTGGAAAACTATTAGAGCAAAATAAAAGAACACAAGGCTATGATGCTCAAAGCGAAGAATATTGCGATATGTTTTCAAAAGGAATTATAGACCCTGTAAAAGTTGTAAGAACAGCTTTGCAAGATGCGGCTTCTATTGCCGGATTGCTTGTCACAACAGAAGCAATGATCGCAGATAAACCTGAAGAAAAATCTGATGCAGCACCTGCTATGCCTGGAGGAATGGGAGGCATGGGCGGTATGGGTGGAATGGGTGGAATGGGAATGTAATATCCCCTTTCATTCTATTAAAAACTAATAAATTTTAAACCCTCGTAATAATAGTTTACGGGGGTTTTTTTTTGGTTTTCAAATGTCACTCAATATGTATAAGAGCCTGAATTTATGAGTAATAGTATTAGAAATATAACAATTATAGCCCATGTTGATCATGGCAAAACTACTCTTATAGATAACTTAATGAAGCAAAGTGGCTCATTTAGAGATAATGAAATTGTAGATGAAAGACTTATGGACTCTGGAGAGTTAGAGAAAGAGAGAGGAATTACAATTCTTGCAAAACCTGCTTCTATTAATTGGAATAATTCTAGAATTAATATTATAGATACACCTGGCCACAGAGATTTTGCTGCCGAAGTTGAGCGTGTCCTAAGTATGGCGGATGGAGCACTATTGCTTATTGACTCAGCAGAAGGAGTGATGCCACAAACAAAATTTGTGCTAGAAAAAGCACTTAAACAAGGACTTAAACCGATTGTTATAATAAATAAACTTGATAAACAAGATCAAAGAGCCGAAGAAGTTTTAGATGAAACTTTTGATTTATTTGTCAATCTAAACGCTAATGAAGAACAGTTAGATTTTCCTATCTTATATGCAAGTGGTAGATCTGGATGGGCAAGTAAAGATGTGGAAGGTTCAAGAGAAAATCTTCATCCTTTATTAGACTTGATTATCGAACACGTTAAGCCTGCTGATCTTGATAAAACAAAACCATTTGCAATGTTGTCTACACTTTTATATGCAGATAGTTTTCTAGGAAGAAGTTTAGTAGGAAGAATATCGCAAGGAACTGCAAAAGCAAACCAAAGAATAAAAGCTATAAATCTTAAAGGAGAAAAAGTTGATGAAGGTAGATTGACTAAAATCTTTAGATACGAGGGAACAAAGAAGGTTCCTATTGAGGTTGGAGAAGCAGGAGATATTGTTGTTATTGCAGGCTTAGAAAATGCAAATGTTGCAGATACGATCTGTGACATTGAAGTTGAAAAGCCAATACCAGCAACACCAATAGATCCACCTACAATGTCTATTACTATAACTGTTAACAGTTCTCCACTTGCAGGAACTGAAGGTAAAAAGTTAACCAGTACTCAGATTAGAGATAGATTGATTTTAGAAGCTCAAAACAATGTGGGAATTACTTTCTCTGAAAATGATAAAAATGATGCTTTTGAAATTAGTGGACGTGGTGAACTAATGCTTGAAATTTTACTGACCCAGATGAGACGTGAAGGTTTTGAAATGACTGTAAGTCCACCAAAAGTTTTATTTCAAAAAGATAGTAATGGTAACAAATTAGAGCCTATAGAAGAAATAACTATGGATTTAGATGAGGAATTTTCTTCTAAAATAATAGACTCAATGAATAGAAGAAAAGGCAAGTTAATTGATTTAAAGGATACAGGAAAAAATAAAAAAAGATTAGTTTTTCATGCTCCTACGAGAGGCCTAATGGGCTACACAAGTAGATATCTTACTTTAACAAAGGGAAACGGTGTAATTAATAGAATATTTCATTCTTATGGAAATTTTGAAGGTGATATGGAAGGCAGAAGAAATGGTGCCTTAATTTCAATGGAGCAAGGTAAAGCTGTAGCTTTTGCAATATTTAATTTACAGGCTAGAGGTGAGATGTTTATTACACATAATGATCCAGTTTATGCAGGCATGATTGTTGGACTAGCTCCAAAACCAGGGGATATGATCATTAATGTTATGAAAGGAAAAAAACTTACAAATATGAGAACTCAAGGGACAGACGAAAACGTTATCTTAACTCCGGTTCGTAAAATGTCAATTGCTGAACAATTAAGTATGTTAAATACTGATGAAGCTTTAGAAATTACTCCAAAATCTTGTAGACTAAGAAAATCTATACTAGATCCCCACGAAAGAAAAAAAAGCGAAAAGTCTGGAACTGCAGCCTAGATCAATAATTCTTTTTTCATGGTGGTCTAAAAGTTAATCTTACAAACCTATGCAGTCTTATTCTAACAAACCACATGATTCGATTTTACTTTATTCAAAAGGTTGTAAGTATCACTTATTAAGAGAAAGTTTTTGCAACTAAAAATAAGCCTAGAGCAACAGCTGGCCCTATTCCAAAAGCAAATAGTAAAGTTCCTATCCCAACAGTTCCACCTAAATACCATCCTATAGAAACTACTGTAATTTCAAGAAATGCTCTAACTGTTGCAATTGGAAGATTTGTTTTTCTCTGTATTCCTGTCATTAAACCATCTCTAGGACCAGGTCCTAAATTTGCTATTAAATATATTCCACTACCTAAACCGACTAATAAAACAGCTACAATTGCCATAATCATTTGACCAAAATAACTTTGTGGGGTTTGCACAAATGTAATTGATAAATCAATCATTGCTGCAATTATGATAATATTGAAAATAGTACCTATTCCAGGTTTTTGGTCTAAAAAAATCCATAGAGATAATGCAAAAAGGCTAACAAAAAATGTAACTAGTCCTATAGAAAAACCAATATTTAAAGAAATTCCTTGAGCTAAAACACTCCATGGAGATGCGCCAGTATAAGAAATAATTAATAAACCTTCTCCTAAACCAAAAATACCCAGACCTATACATAAATAAAAAAAAGTTGAAATTTTTGGCTTTAAATTTAATGGCTTTTTTGAACTCCAATGAACTTTAGGGATATTTTTTATTGATAAAAACATATTTACAGAAGTCTATTTACTACTAATATTGACTTACTCATAGTGATTAATTCTATTAATTTTAAAACATGAAAAAAACATTATTTAGTTTAATTTTATTTTTTTTAACGATTTCAAATCTAAATGCTCACACTTCTCATTATAAAGGAATTAAAGTTATTAATATGGAAATATTTAGAAATGAAAATTTAATTGGCTATAGTAATTATTTCTTCACACATGGAAAAAATACTCTTGAAGTTAAAAATTATACGCAATTTAAAGTAAAGTTATTTAATGTAGTTATTTTTTCAGTTGCTGGTGAAGCCTTAGAAAAATATGAAAATGATATACTTATTAATTATAATTCAACAACTTTTCAAAACGACAAGGAAAAATATGTCAAATTAAAATATGATAAACTTAACAAAATTTTTGTTATAGATGGATCATCTTTTAAAGGGAAAGTAAGCAAGGATACTGTACTAGGCAACTGGTGGAACCATAAAATTTTAGAAGCAGAAAAACAAATTAGCCCTATTTCAGGAAGTATAAAAGAACAAGAAGTAACTTATGTCGGAAAAGAGAATGTAAATATCTACGACAAAAATTATCTTTTAGATCATTATAAATTAGTTTCCAAAAAAAAAGATTTGCCTGAAAATAAAAAGTTAGATTTTGATATCTGGTTAAATCCAGAAAATAATTTAATTTTTAAAATCTTATTTAATCAAAAAGGTAGGTGGGAATATAGATTAAAAAATTTTGAGATAAACTAGTCTAAAATTTTAAATAATAGACTGGCTATAAAATGGTTCGTAAAGATAAAAGCTAAAACTACTATAAAATACATTGCAGTTACTATTTTATTTCTTTTTCTTCTCAATCTTACAAATGGTTTATCATCCAAGTCTGATATATCTCTAATGCCCACTACAGGATAATCACAAGTATATCTCCACAATGACTTGGGCATTCTTTCGTCAGCTTTATTATAATATTGGATCCAAGATGTTGTATATTTAAACAAGAAGTAACAAATGGTTAGAGATATTCCACTTAGAAGCATTTTTTAATTACTAAAATTGCTCGGACTCTGTAGAACCTTCCATTGCTGTGGTTGAACTTTTTCCTGAACTAATTGTGTTTGAGACTGCATCAAAATAAGATGTACCAACTTCTCTTTGGTGTTTAACGCTTGTGTATCCATCTTTTTCTCTAGCAAATTCTTGTTGTTGAATTTTTGAATATGCAGACATACCTTCTTTTTTATATTTTTCTGCAAGTTCAAAGACTGCAATATTTTGTACATGAAATCCAGCAAGAGTTATAAATTGAAATTTATATCCCATTTCACCTATTTTTTCTTGGAAACTAGCAATTTGATCATCAGACAAATGCTTTTTCCAATTAAAAGATGGTGAACAGTTGTAAGCTAATAATTTACCCGGATATTTTTTATGAATTGCATCAGCAAATTTTTTTGCTTCTTCTAAGTTTGGTGTCGCTGTTTCACACCAAATTAAGTCAGCATATGGAGCATAAGCTAAACCTCTTGATATAGCTTGTTCTATGCCGTGTTTAACATAAAAAAATCCTTCAGGTGATCTTTCGCCAGTTAAAAACGGTTTATCATTTTCATCATGATCATTAGTAATTAGTTTTGCAGCGTTAGCATCTGTTCTTGCTAATATAATTAAAGGGACATTCGCAATATCAGAGGCTAATCTTGCTGACTTTAAATTTTTAACCATTGTGCCTGTTGGAACTAAAACTTTACCACCCATATGACCACATTTTTTTTCACTAGCTAATTGATCTTCAAAGTGAACTCCTGCTGCTCCTGCTTTAATAAATTTTTTTGCAAGTTCAAAAACATTTAATGGTCCACCAAAACCTGCTTCACCGTCTGCAATTATAGGAAGCATATAATCCGTTTTATCTTTTTCTTTCATATCGCCATCTTTAATTTCCATATGCTGAATTTGATCGGCTCTAATGAGCGCATTGTTCATTGACTCTACTAATTTTGGAGCGCTATCATAAGGATATAATGATTGATCAGGATACATTTCTCCTGCGCTATTAGCGTCTGCTGCTACCTGCCAGCCACTTAAATATATTGCTTTTAAGCCTGCTTTAGCATGCTGAACTGCATGGTTTCCTGACAAAGACCCTAGAGTATTTACATAGGACTCTGTATTAAGCAGTTTCCATAATTTTTCTGATTGAAGCTTGCAAAGAGAATATTCAATTTTAATGGATCCTCTTAATCTTTCTACCTCCTCTGGAGTGTAGTCTCTTTTAATGCCTGCAAATCTCTTTAGATCGTAAGAAACTTTAGCTTCCGAACTCATGTTAACCCTTTGTCTAGATTAAAAAAATTAGAACTGGGTACTAGTTATTTTCACTATACTCATTAGTGAACTCATTCATACCACTTGAACCCCAATCACAATGATCATCTCTCAAGTAAATGCCAGACTTTGAATTTTGCCCACTAGCCTCTTGATTAGCTATTTGAGACTGATTTTCTAGGTTTTTGTTATTGTTTTTGTTGTTCATGTAAACTTTATAATTTACAAAATTTACTTTTTCCATAAAAATATTAAAAAGGCTTGTAAAATGTGATAATTTATTGTAAATTTAAATTTACAAAGTTTACAAATAGTAAAAATGAGTCAAATAGATTTAAGAATTGGTCCAAAAATAAAGGCTTTTAGAAGAAAACTTGGAATCCAGGCAAACAAACTAGCAGACCAATTAGGCATATCACCTAGTTATTTAAATCTCATTGAGGGTGGGAAAAGAAAAATTGATGGAGATTTGCTGCTTAAAGTCTGCCAGGAGTTAAAAATTGAACTTTCAGATTTAGCAGTAAAATCTGATCTTAACTTGGTAAATAATATATCCGAATTGTTAGATGATCAATTATTCGAAGACTTAGATATTTTAGGGCCTGAAATAAAAGACCTTGTAAATACAAATCCTAAAATTGCAAGGGCGTTAATAAAACTGGGAGACAACTTTAAACAAAAAGATCACGATATAGTAAATAGAGTTGAAAACATATCTGGTAAAATAATTGACAGTAGAAAAGCAGCCTTTCCAGGAGAAGTCGTTTCAGATTTTTTACAAGAAAATAAAAATTATTTTCCAAAATTAGAAGATTTCGCAAACTCAGTGTTTGAAAAGATTCAAGTCAACAATAGAGCAACTTATATGGCACTTTGTGATTTTTTAAAAAAAGAGTATGGAATATTAGTTAAAGATGTGCTTCCAGAAGAAGGTAAACCTTTTTCGAAAATTTTTAATAAAAATAAAAAAGAATTGTTACTTAGTGACTATGTGGCATTAGAGACAAAAAAATTATACGTTTCATCACAGATTGCACACGAAGGAGCAATTAAAGATATAAATGAATATCTATCAAAATTTTCTTTTCCAAGTGAAGAGTCTAAAAAACTTACAAAAGTCGCTTTACTAAATTACTGTGGTGCAGCAATTTTAATGCCTTACAAATTATTTCATACTGAATGTATGAAAAATAAATATGATTTAGAACTTTTACAAAATACTTTTGCAACAACATTTGAGCAAATTGCTCATAGAGTAACTTGCTTACAGGACCCAAAACTATTAGGTATTCCATTTCATTTTTTAAGAGTTGATATAGCTGGAAATATTTCTAAAAGATTTTCTTTATCAGGAATTGAAATTCCCAGATATGGAGGTGCATGTCCTAGATGGAATGTTTATTCTGCATTTACAAGACCTGGTGTTATTCAAGCTGCAGTAAGCAAAATGAGTAATGGAGAAAAATATGTATGCATCGCTAAAACAGTTGAAAAAGGAGTGGGAAGATTTGGCGAGGCTAAAAGTATTCTATCTATAGGACTTGGCTGTGAGGCTAAATATGCAAAAGATTTTGTTTATACTGAAAATTTAAATATCAATGAAAAAAAAACTGAAATTCCAATTGGTGTTTCTTGCAGAACGTGTGATAGACTTGATTGTTCTCAACGTGCGTTTCCTCCTTTGCATAAAAAATTTGATGTAGATATAAACTCTAGAGGTATTTCAGTTTACGTAAGTGATTAAAGTTATTTAACTAATTAATTGATTTTTTAGATCTTTCTTTTGAAATTAGCTGAGTAAGTGAGTCTACCATCATATCTGATGCTTTAAATATTTCATTAGATTTATATTCGTGTGATAAATTTTTTTCAGGATTTGATTTATCCTCAATTATAATTCCTTCGTCAGGAGAGTTATTTTTTATATAAATTAAAACTAACCATTCATCATCATTAGACTCATCCCATTTTATAAAAATTTCGCCTGTTTCAAATCTCCGATCAATGCATCGTAGGATGGACATATTTCTTGTTATATGTCTCTTATTTAATTGAAAAACCAAACTGTTTGCGCTTCTATAAAAACTTTCAAGACACAATTCTATTCTTTGTCTCTCAATGGTATATTCTTTTTCTTTTAAAAGAAGCGTTTCCCTGTCCTCATCTCCTTGTGTTTGAATACCAAGAGCCTCCACTCTTTCTCTGATTTTTTGATCTCTAATGATACGGTATTTTTCTTTAAGCTTTTCAATTCTTTCTTGAAGTCCTGCATAATCCTCTCTTTGTTCTCTCAGTGATACTCTTTCTAATTTTTCAAGTTCTTTTACTTCTCTAATTCTAAATTTTTCGATTTGTTTCTCTAATTTTATTTGTTGGAGAAATCTTCTTTGTTTTTCAGCTTGCTCTTTTCTTACAATTGCCTGTTCTTGGCGTAAAAATGATTTTATATCTTTAACCCTCTCTTTTTCGAGTCTTATTTCATCTTTTAAAGATTGTTCTTTGAGTTTTAACTTTAATTTTTTTTCTTCTTCGACTGCCTTTTTATTTTCTATTCTCTCTTTTTCTTTTTTTTCGATTTCTTCTAATTTTTGTCGCCTTCTCTCATCCTCTTTAATAATTTTATATTCATTAATATTTTTTTCAATACTTTCAAAAAAACCTTGGATTGATCTTTCTATTTTAGAAAATAAACCAAAATTAACTTTAAAATTAAATTTTATTTTATTTTGTAACTTTGCAATTTTTAGTAGAAAACTTTTTGAGTCTAAATTTAACTTTTTTCTTTTCTTGTCTTTGCCAAAAAAAATTGGCCTTTTAATTTTATTTTTTTTTAGCCTATTTTTAAGTTTGATTTTTGTTTTTACTTTTTTTTTAATGAATTTTTTTTTTACTTTTCTTTTAATTACTTTTCTTTTTGGCTTTTTTTTGATTATTTTTTTCTTTGATTTTTTTTTCATAAATTTTAACTAATTAAGACTTATCAAGAAAATTTTAATAAATATAGTCTCTTGTATTAGGTGCAGTAGTTAAATCTTTTGTTAGTTGAAATTGGAATACAACCTGGTCTCCCCACTTAAATGTCATTTCACAAGAAGCCAAATAAAACTCCCACATTCTAAAAAACTTTTCATCAAACATTCCAATTATTTTTGATTTATTTTTTATACATTTTTCTTTCCAATTTCTTAATGTATGTGCGTAATGCATCCTTAACACTTCTAAATCAGATATAATTAAGCCCGATTTTTCAATTGGACCGGTTACTTCACTCATGCTTGGAGTATATCCTCCCGGGAAAATATATTTTGAAATCCATGGCTGAGGATCTCTTGGTGAATTTACAGAACCTATAGTATGAATTAAGGCTAAACCATTATCTTTTAATAGATTGTCTACTTGTTTAAAGAAAGTTTTATAAAATTTTCTACCCACATGCTCAAACATGCCAACACTAACAACCCTATCAAACTTTTCTTTTAAGTTTCTATAGTCACAAAGTTTGAACTGAACTTGATTTTGTAAATTATACTCTTTGGCCTTTGCATTGGCGTATCTGTATTGATTTTCCGATAATGTAATACCAGTTACTTCACACTTAGATTGTTTTGCAATTTCAATTGCCAAATGACCCCATCCAGATCCAATATCTAAAACTTTTTGATTAGATTTAATATTTAATTTTTTAATAATATGATCAATTTTATTTTGTTGTGCAGTTTCCAAAGTATCATCGTCATTTTTAAAATAACCACATGAATATTGTCTTTTTGAATCAAGAAATAGTTCATAGAGATTGTCCGATATATCATAATGATGAGCAACATTTTTCTTTGATCTTTTTACAAAATTAAAATTAGTTAAATATCTAATTGTCCCTTTTATTTTTTTTAAAATATATCCAAATGAATTTATTTCACCTCTACCTATATTTTGAAAAGCTAATTCTAAAAACTCAGATATAGAACCATTTTCTATAACTAGAGAACCATCCGTATAAGCTTCACCAAAATATAAATCTGGATTAATTAAAAGTTTATAATGAAGATTTTTATTAAGCAGTTTTACAGTTAATGGTTTTGATTTGTCAGGACTTCCAATTATATATTTTTTTGAATTTGCATCAATCAACACAAATCCACCTTTTTTAAATAAATTATTTAAAAAACTAATTAATCGCATTTTATCTGCTTCTAATTTCTTTAATTAAAATCTAGTTTTTTTAAATCTTCAAGTAATTTTTTTTCGTCTTTTTCATCTAAAACACTTAGTGGAGGTAAGATATTTTTATAAAATTGGTTTTTTTTGGCTAAATATGTGTGTAAACCTGAAATTAAATTGAATTGATCAAACACTTTTCTTACATTGCATAGTTTTTCATTTTCTATTTGTTTTTTTTTATCCATAAAATCATCATAAACCTTTCTAGATAATTTTGCAGTTACGTTGCAAGTTGCCGTGATGATACCTGAGCAGCCTTTTTCTAATCCACTCAATAACTTTAATTCAGATCCAGGTAAAATTGAAAAATTATCTATTTTTAAAGTTTGATATAAATTATATGAACTATCTTTTATACCAACTATTTGTTTTGGGAATTTATTGACTAAATTTTCCACGCAATCAGCACTAAATTTATAACCACACAATTTTTCAAAATTATAAAGAACAATTTTACAATTTTGTATTCTTTCAATTATTCTTTTGTAAAACTCAATAACTTCTTTGTCACCATACTTGTAGTAAGCTGGTGGCATAATTAGAAATTTATCAAATCCTAATGAACAAGAAATTTCCATAAAATTAATTGTTTCTATTAGCGAATTCAGTCCTGTGCCTATTAAAAAGTTTTTCTTATATTTGCTAACAGAAAGTTTGTTTAACAGATCAATTTTTTCACTTATAGAAATTAATTGCGCTTGACCCGTACTGCCAAAAATAGCAACACCATGACAACCTTGATCGATCAAACTTTCTGAGTGTTTAATTGTTTTATCAACATTTAAACTTAAATTTTCGTCTAAAATAGACATTCCAGCGGCGTAAATTCCCCTTATTTGTGACATGATGATATTATTATTTCCTAAATAATACTTATAATAATTAAATTTTATATAAAAATTTTTATAAACTATGAAAACTGCAGTTTTGTTAAGCTATACTGGATTAGGATCCAATTTACTTCACTTATCTTATTGTCATCAAATCGCAAAGAAATTTGGTCCAATAACAATTATAACGCTTTGCGAAAATTTAAGCCAAGCTTTATCAAAAGATCCTCTGGTTAAAGAAGTTATATATCTAAAAAAATATTATAAAAAATTTACTGATATATTTAATTTAAGTTCTTTTCTTAAAGAATTAAAAATTGATAATATTTTTATTTTTTACCCAAGTATTCGTTTTTTTATTGCAAGTAAAATTGCAAAAATAAAAAATATAAAATGTTATCCTTTTTTTTATAAGAAAAATTTACATTTAGTAAATACTGCAAAAAAATTTACGGAAGAAATTTTAAATATTAAAAACTGTCCGACTGAAACTCGAATTTTTATTGATAAAGCTGAAAAAGATATTGCTTCAAAAAAAATAACGAGTAATAAAAAAAATATTGTACTTGGAGTAGGTTCATCAGGACCTACAACAAGATGGGGATCAAACAACTATATTAACTTAATTAAAGAATTAGTTAAAAAAAATGATTTTTTCTTTTTTCTGCTTTGTGGCCCAAATGAAAAGGAGATTGTAGATACAATATTAAATGAAGTTGATAAAAATTGTTGTACATCTTTGGATGACAAAAAAATTTCTGAAATTATCCCGCTTATTTCATTGGCAGATATATATGTTGGAAACGACTCTTTTGGTCAGCATGTTGCTTCACAATGTAATATTCCAAGTATAATAATTATGCTTGATACTCCAAGAGCATATAGTGATTATAGTGTCAATCAATTTAGAATTTTACCCGATGGTGTAAATGAAAATGATATTTCTCATGACTCTAATTTTGCACCAGATACAATAAAAGTAGAAAAAGTTTCAGAAAAAATATTTTCTCTTCTCAAATTATAAAGCATCTTTTAAAACTAATTCTTTTGCCTCATTAACTATTGATGCCAATCTAGTTAATTCTGGACTAACATCTGGATGAATTTTTTTCATTATTTTCTTGTAGGATTTTAATATTTCTTCTTTGGTATACTTTTTTTTTGAGTCTAGATTAAGAATTTTATAAGCCTCATCTAAAGATATGCTTTGGGTATTTTGATTTTTGTTAAATCCATTAAAATTAAATTTGCCTGAATTTTTAAGAAATCTTAGTAGTCCCCAAATTCTTATGACCTGCATTAAAGATAATCCTGCTTTAGTTTTAATTAAGGGCAAAATCATAAGAACAAAAGGAAGAGAAAATATAAACCTACCCGCATAAACCATTACAACGGCAAGAATTATTGATAAAATTATAGTAAAAGACCTAATGCCTTTTGAAATTTTTTTGCTTGATGTATTGGCAAACCAATTAAGTACTAAGTAAACTAGGACAAAAATAATAAGTGTTAAGAAAAAAATATTCATGTATTAAGTTATTTTTAAATGAAAATACCACAACTAAGTAAAAAACCTGAAAAAAAATCTTGTCACAATACAGATTGGGAAGACAATTATAGCTGGATACATCAAAAAAACATATTGGAAGTCTTAAAAGATAGTCAAAAACTTAATCCTGAGGTTAAAAAGTATTTAGAAGAAGAAAACTCATTTACAGAATTTCATATGTCAGATACCAAAAAAATTCAAAAAGATCTATTCAAAGAAATAAAAGGTAGAATAAAGCTAGATGACGAAAGTTTGCCTTATAAAGATCATGCTTATGAATATTGGACAAAGACAACTGTAGAAGGAAATTATTCCATAAAACTAAGGAAAAAAATCGGTACAAATGTAGTTGAAGAAATATGGAACGGAGATAAAGAAAAAGAAAAAATTAAAACTGAATACTTTGGAATTGGTGACTTAGAGGTAAGTTATAATGATAAAATGTTAGGATATTCATTAGATTTAAAAGGTTCAGAATACTTCACAATATATATAAGAGAAATTTTATCAAACAAACAAGTAACAGACAAAATTGAAGATACTACTGGAGGGATTACTTTTAGCCTTGATGATAAATTTATTTTTTATTCAAAACTTGATCAAAATCATAGACCAAGAAAAATATTTAGACATAAAATAGGTGACCTTGTAAAAAATGATGAATTAATTTTTGAAGAAAAAAGTGAAGCTTTTTCAGTTGGGTTGTCTTTAAGCTCAGATGAAAAATATTTTTTTATAAATACATCTGATCATAATACTAGTGAACAATATTATTTTGCATCCAACGAAGAAAAGCCAAAGCCAAAACTAATTAAGAAAAGAAAAAAAGGAATAATTTATTCTATAAATTCTTGGAATGGATATTTTTATAATCACACAAATGAAAATGCAGAGGATTTTAAAATAGATATATGTGATGACCTATCAAATCAAAATTGGAAAACCTATTTGCCTCCAAAAGAGGAGGTTTTAATTGGAGGATTAACTTTTTTAAAAAATTGGATTTTAAGAGGAGAAGTATCAAACGCACTTGGAAAAATATTTGTCAAAAATGTGGAAACTAATATTGAAGAAGAAATTAAATTTGCTGATGAAAAAGTAATTGATCCAGGTATTTCATTAAAACAGAGAGATAGAAATACAGACTATATTCATTTAGGTTATTCATCTCCGAAAACCCAACAGAGAGTTTATTTATACAATTTAAAAACTAAAGAAAAAAAATTAGTTAAAGAACAAGAAATACCCTCAGGTCATGACCCAAGTGATTATATAGTTGAAAGACTTGAGTGTCCGTCTCATGATGGAAGGATGGTGCCAATGACTATAACTAGACATAAAAAAACTAAAATTGATGGTTCGGCCAATCTTTTACTTTATGGATATGGATCTTATGGAAATTCAATGTCCTCTGGATTTTCTTCAACAAAACTCAGCTTGGTTAATAGAGATATTATTTGGGTTACATCTCACATAAGAGGTGGGATGGAACGAGGTATGAAATGGTGGAAAGAAGGAAAGCTTCTAAATAAAAAAAATACTTTTGAGGACTATATTGCGGTAGCTAAATATTTAATAAAAAATAAATATACTTCTAAAAATAAAATAATAGGAATGGGAGGTTCGGCGGGTGGTCTTCTTATGGGAGCTGTAGTAAACCAAGAACCTAGTTTATTTTTAGGAATTATAATGGCTGTGCCTTTTGTAGACTCTTTAACAACTAATCTCGATCATTCTCTTCCATTAACGGTTGGTGAGTTTGATGAATTTGGAAACGCGAAAGAAATAAAAGAACATTTTGATTATATTTTTTCTTATGCCCCATATAATAATATTAAAAAAATGGACTATCCAAATATTTTAATTACAACAAGTTTAAGTGATAATAGAGTTTTGTTTGACGAGCCTGCAAAATTTACGGCTAAACTCAGAGATTATAAAACTGATAATAATCTTTTACTTTTAAAAACTGAGATGCATGCAGGACATGGTGGTAAATCAGGTAGAGATGGTGCTATAGAAGAAATAGCTTTTGATTATTCATTTGCTTTAAAAATTTCACAGAAAATTTAAAGCACATTAAAGTCAAATAGATGTGTCGTTTTGTAACTACTATTTAATATTGAAAATATAAGTTATTTAACTATATCAATCTCATGAAAAATTTTACGAAACATATCTTAATAACTTCTATATTTCTCTTATTCGGATCGTTATCAAGCGCAATTGCAGCTGATGAAACTATCGAAATGCTTAACAAACAAGGCAAAGAAAGTATGGTTTATTCAAAAAAAGTAGTGAGAATAAAATCTGGGGATACTGTTAACTGGATAGCAACTACCAAAGGACATAACGTTGAATTTATAAAAGGTGGCGTTCCTGAAGGTGTCGAAAAATTTAAATCAAAGTTTAACAAAGACGCTCAATATAAATTTGCAATTCCAGGAATTTACGCCTATTGGTGCACTCCACATAAAAGCATGGGCATGATAGGTTTTGTTATAGTTGACGATAATAAAACAAACTTAGATGAAATTAAAAAAATTAGATTTTCAGGCAAATCAAAAAAAATTGCCTCTGAATTAATAAATACTTTTTAAATCAGGCCTTCTTGAAAAAATCATAATCATAATTATATAAAAACTGAAAGTTGCCGTTAGGGACTTTCTTAAATAACCTTGCTAACAAAGGAGGATATTATGACAAGTAAGGATTTATCTATATTCAACTCATTAAGACCTTTTTCGGTTGGTTTCGACGATATGTTTGACCAATTTGAAAATATGTTAGGCAATGGAGGTTTGAGCATGCAATCAAACTACCCACCATATAACATAAGAAAAACTGGAAAGGACAAATATTCAATTGAAGTTGCCCTTGCTGGTTTTAACAAAAAAGATGTTGAAGTTGAATTTGAAGATAATTTATTAACTGTAAAAACAAAACAAGTTAATAAATCTGAAAATAAAAATGAAGATGGTGAAATTATTCATAAAGGTATTTCACAAAGACAGTTTGCTAGATCATTCACAATTGCTGACGATGTAAAAGTGGGTGGCGCAGAATTAAAGGATGGTCTTTTGACAATAGCTTGTGAAAGAATTGTGCCAGAGTATAAAAAGAAAAAACTTATAGAAATTAAATAAGTTACCTTGCTTGTGGGGCACATTCCCCACAAGTATTAAAAACAACCTTTTGACTGAAATCCGATCACCATATTATTATTATTAATTTCAAATTTCCTTTCACAAGGTATTCCATATTTTTTAGTTTTATAGATTAATAATTCTGAGCCTGTTTCACTCTTGGAAAGACTTGTGGGCTTTCCCATTACGATCTTTAACTCTGAAACTGGCTGTCCTATAAATTGACTTAATTTTTTATTCTCTTTTTTTACAATTTCATCAGTTTTTTGTTTTATAGTTTGGCAATTTGAAAGGGTAAACAGAAGCACAATACTTAAAAGAAAAGTAATTAACTTTTTCATATTCAATGATAACAGTTTTAAATATTCTAAAATATAAACTTATAAGTTGTAAAATGTTAATAAAGTTTGAATTTAAAGAGTAATTTTTAATGGAATCAAATAAATTACGATATTAATCTTTGGAGGAAAAATGTTAGAAAATTATTTTAACTATAAAAAACACAAAACTGATTTTAAAACAGAAGTAATAGCAGGGGTAACTACTTTTCTAACCATGGCTTACATAATGTTTTTAAATCCCTTTATATTATCTGGAGAATTTGCAGGGCCAGAAAAAGGCTTTTTTGATTTTGGAGCTGTTTTTACAGCAACGATAGTTGCTACTGCAATTGCATGTTTCATAATGGCATTTTATGGAAGAACTTGGCCAATAGGGCTAGCCCCAGGTATGGGAATCAATGCTTTCGTTGCTTTTGGCGTTGTTGCTGGAATGGGATACACACCTCAAGCTGCTTTAGGAGCGGTGTTAGTTGCAGGAGTATTATTTTTAATTATCTCGTTAACACCTATTAGAGCATGGTTGATAAATTCAATACCTAGAAGTTTAAAGTTAGGAATTGGTGCTGGTATAGGATTATTTTTAGCAATCATAGGATTAGAAATTATGGGAGTTGTTGGAGATCATCCTATAACATTAGTGACTCTGGGTGACATTAAGAATCCTTTGGTTTTACTTGGATGTCTAGCTTTTGTTTCGATGGTAGTTTTGGAAAAATTAAAAGTAAAGGGAAATATTATAATTGGAATAATCGCTTTTAGTATTATTGCATGGGTTAGTGGACTAGCAAAATTTAATGGTGTAATTAGTTCGCCTCCTCCTATGACATATCTATTTGAATTTGATCTTACAGCCGCAATGACAGCAAGCATGTCGACAGTTATTTTTACTTTATTGTTTATAGACTTTTTTGATACTGCAGGAACATTAACATCGGTAGCTAACGTAGCAGGAAAGGTTGATAGTAAAGGAAAAGTTAAAGATATAAATAAAGCAATGCTATCTGATAGCGTGGGTACTGTCGCTGGAGCGTTAATGGGAACTACAACGGTAACGAGTTATGTTGAGTCTGGAGCAGGGGTAAAAGCCGGTGGAAGAACTGGTATGACATCTCTTGTTATTGGTGTACTGTTTTTAGCATGTTTATTCTTTTCACCTCTAGCAACAAGTTTACCAAAAGAAATTGATGGTGCTGCTCTTTTATACGTAGCTGTTCTATTTGTAAAAAATATAACAGATATTGAATGGGATGATATTGCCGAGTCTGCTCCTGCAATAGTTGCTATGATAACAATGCCATTAACATATAGTATTAGTAATGGTATTGCACTTGCATTTGTCGCATATGCTTTAATAAAAATATTTACTGGAAAATTTTCTGAAACTTCGCCGGCAATTTGGTTAATTGCCGTTCTAAGCATTATAAGTTTTACAGTTGCATAATCTTGAAACAGTAAAAGGGCTGGATTTATTCTGGCCCTTTATGTTTTGATTTGATTTTATTTATATCAATTTCTTCATAGTGTTCAGTTGGTTGTACGATCCAAGGATCATGACTCAGTAATACAGAACAAAAATCAGGTGTAAAAGTTGAAGATTTTTTTTTCCACAAGCAGGCAGTTTTAATTTCCTCAATATGGTCTTTAATTGGATTATAATTTTTTAACCATTCAATACTTTTATTTAATGTTAAGCCCGTATCAGATAAATCATCAACTAAAAGCACCTTATTAAAATCCTTAGGGACCGCTAACGAGCTAATTTCTCGGGCAAACATTAATTTACCTTGTTTATCTTCAATTCCCTTACCGGAATAACTTTGGATTACAATATATGCAGTTGGAAGTTTTAAAATTCTAGAAAGAATATCTATTATTGGTGCTGCGCCTCTCATAATCCCAACTAAAACAGTGGGTTTATAGTTTTGATGAATCTTTAAAGCCAATTTTTCAACTGTATCAAGATATTCTTCAAAGCTAATTATTAATTTATTGCTCATATTAATTTTGGTATCATATTAAAAATTAATTAAAATAATATAAATTTATGAAAATATTTGATTGCTTCATGTATTTTGATGAAAGTTTATTACTAGATCTAAGGTTGAATTATCTAGATAAATTCGTTGATAAATTCATAATAATTGAATGTAACTATAACCATAAAGGAGAAGTAAAAAAACCTACTTTTAACAAAGAAAAATATAAAAAATTTGAAAATAAAATCGAGTACGTATTACTTAAAGATCAACCAAAGAATATTGAAACAATTAATGCAAAAGATACTGAAAATGAAACAAGTGATAAGTATATTTTAAATGCTATCAAAAGAGAGAATTTCCAAAGAAACTATATTAAGAATTGTCTTTCAGAAGCCACAGGGAATGACTGGATTATAATTTCTGATTTAGACGAAATACCAAATTTAAGTAATGTTAATTTTAAAAATATTAAAAGTAAGTTTATTTTTTTTAAACAAGATATGATGTATTACAAATTCAATTTGAAACTAGAAAATTGTTCATGGGTTGGAACGAAAGCATGTCAGATGAAAAATTTAGAGTCTCCACAATGGCTTAGAAATATAAAAGATAGATCTTATTCATGGTGGCGGTTAGATGCATTATTCTCAAAAAATAAGTATAGGAATATAAAATTTATTAATGATGGTGGTTGGCACTTTTCATATTTGAAAACCCCAGAGGAAATTGAAAAAAAATTAAAATCATATCTTCATCATAGAGAATATGATCTAAATCCAATTGGTGTAGATAAAATAAAAAAATTAGTTGAACAAAAAAAAACGATTTACAATTTAAAAACAGATCAGCGTTTAAATCAATTTAAGAGTGGAAATAAACTTAATAAAATTGATATTAATCTCTTGCCAAAATACATATTGGAAAATAAAGATAAATTAAAAAAGTGGATAGAAAATTAATTAGAACATATTGGATTGTAGTATAATGAAAATATTATAATTCAAATAATTGAGGAAATTTAGTATTGAATTGGCTCATCATCTATTGATCTCCACAAATACCAGGTTGCAACCGAACAATAAGGTGAAAACTTTTTATTTAATTTTTTCACAAAATTTTCAGGTGGTAGATATTTTTTTTTATAATTATTTGAGATTGCTCTTAACAAACCTATATCCTGGACTGGCCATATATTTTCTCTATTAAAGGTAAAAATTAATATCATTTCTGCAGACCATCTACCAATTTGTCTTAAGCCGGAGAGATATAAGATTGCTTCTTCATCATTCATATTTTTAATTAAATTTGGATTAAATGATTTATTCAAAAATTTAATTGAAAGCTCTTTAATTCCTCTTGCCTTTTGTCTACTTAAACCACATTTTTTAAGTTTTTGGGTGCTAAGATTTTTAATCATTTTAGGATTAATTTTTCCCTTACATGCTTTATTAAACTTTTTAAATACAGAGTTTGCCGCGGCAACACTAATTTGTTGACCTATAATACTTTTGCATAAAGAAAAAAAAATATCTTTCCTAGTAGTTAATGTTTTATCTTTAAATTTTCTTATCAGGATTTTCATTATTTTATCTTTTTTTGATAAATAAATTTTTGCTCTATTCCAGTATTTGGGGGTTTTAGTCATGTCTAGGTATGGAAACTTGTTTTTTTAAAACAATTTCTCTTCTAAAAATAATCACAGATGAAGTAATAACCAGCAATGCACCTAATAAAGTTTTAAATGATGGTATTTCATCCCATATAAAAAATCCAAAAATTATTGCAAAAACCAGAGCTAAATATTTCAAAGGTGTTACTAGAGATACCTCAGAAAATTTATAAGATTGGCTTAACCATAAATTTGCTACACCACCAAAAATTCCTATAAAAGATAACAAAATAAAGTCTTTGATATTTGGCATAATCCAACCAAAAGGAATTGTAAATATACTAACAAGTGTTATTGCTGCTGAAAAATTGAGAGATATTAACCATACTGGTTCAGTTGTTGATAATTGCCTAATTGCTATAGCTACGTAAGATAAACCTAAGCAAAAGATTATTGGATATACATAATAAATATTTAAAGAACTAAAACCTGGCTCTGTTATGATAATAATTCCTATGAAACCGACTAGTACAGCTAACCACCTAAACAAACCAACTTTCTCACTTAAAAAAAAAATTGAAAAAATTGTAGTAAAGATTGGTGCTGCAAAAGAAATACTTACAACTGTAGCTAGAGGTAAATTTCTTAATGCAATAAAAATTGCCAAAAGTGCTATCAATCCAAAAATGCATCTTAAGAAATGTAGTCCTGCCCTTTTTGTATAATAAAAATCTTTAAACCTTTCTCTGGGAATTATACAAAAATAAAATAATAATCCAAAAAAACCTCTAAAAAATAATACTTGTCCTAATGGATAGTGTTCTGACCATTTAACAATCAGATCCATGATTGAAAATGCGCAAACAGAGAGAAACATGTACAAAAAGCCTAATTGATTTTTAGACAACATAAGAATAACTTTTAGATAATTTAAAATAATAATCAATGGAAATAGCTATATTGGCATTAGGATGTTTTTGGGGGCCAGAAGAAAAATTTTCTAAATTGGATGGGGTAATAAATACTGAAGTTGGCTATTGTGGAGGAAAAACAAATCCAACAACATATGAAGAAGTATGTTCTGGATCCACAAATCATGCGGAAGTAGTAAAAATAGAATTCGATGAAAAAATTATCACATATGAAAATCTATTAAATAAATTTTTTGAAATGCATGATCCTACTACTTTAAATAGGCAGGGTCCTGATATAGGAACGCAATATCGAAGTGAAATTTTTTTTATAAATGATAAACAAAAAAAAATTGCTGAAGAAACAAAATTAATATTTGATAAAAAATATGATGGAAAAATTAAAACAAATATTTCAAAAGAAATAAATTACTGCAAAGCAGAAGATTATCACCAAAAATATATTCAAAAAAGAAATTAATCATGAGTATAGTTTCAACAGATTGGTTGATGAAAAATCATTCAAAAGTTAAAATTATAGACTCATCTTGGCACATGCCTAACGTAAATAGAAATGCATTCGAAGAATATAATAAAGAACATATAGAAAATGCTATTTTTTTTGATATCGATAAAAACTCGAATAAAAAAAATCAATTACCACATATGCTTCCAGAAGAACAGGAGTGGGAAGAAATAGTTTCTACTTTGGGTATTTCAAATTCTGACAATATAGTAATATATGATAATTCTGACGTATTAAGTTCATGTAGATGTTGGTATACATTTATTTTTTTTGGACATGACCCAAATCTAATTTCTATTTTAGATGGAGGTTTTTTAAAATGGAAAAAAGAAAATAAAAAAACTACAAACAAAAAAACTGTAATTGTCAACCAATACTATCAATCTCAAAAAAAAATTCATTTGGTAAAAACAAAAAAAGAAATTGATGATAATATTTTTAAAGAAGAGTTTAAGATAGTAGATGCAAGAAGTAAAAATAGATTTTTAGGATTAGAAAAAGAGCCTAGACCTGGATTAAGAAGTGGTTCAATTAAAAACTCATATTGTCTTCCTTTTATGGATTTGATTAATAAAGAAGATAAAACTTTTAGAGATAAAGAATTTATAAAAAAAAAATTTAAGGATATTGGAATCGTTAATGAAAATAACATAGTATTTTCTTGTGGATCTGGAATTACAGCTTCAGTTTTAGCCCTAGCATATTCTATGATTAATGATAAGTATTCTCCAACTGTTTATGATGGCTCTTGGGCTGAATATGGTATGATTAAATAAAAATGAAAAGATCAACTAAACTTATAAATATTATAGCAATTTTTTTTCTTATTATTGCGATTGTAGTAATTGCAAGAACAATGATAGGTGCTCACTTTCAAAAAAAATTTAGCAAAAGACCACCACCTGGAATAATTGTTACTGAAGTTCAAAATAGTAATTTTTCCGAAGAAATAGAAAGTTTTGGGACAGCAATTTCAAAAAAAACTATGTCTTATAGAATAAAAAAAAATGAGCTTATTTCAGAGTTAGAACTGAAAGAATATGTAAAAAAAGGACAAACTATTGTTAAATTAAAAGAGAGAATTATCACTGCTCCTTTTAGTGGTATACTTGGGTATAGAGGTCTAACAGAAGACACATTGGACTCAGAAAATTCAATTATTATAACATTAGATGATAATTCAATAATTTATTCTGATCTTAAAATACCCGAAATCTTTGCTAACAATTTAAAAAAAAACCTTCCTATCGAAGCAAAATTTTCAGGAAACAAAGAAAAAATTTATCTAGGAAAAGTGGATGGAGTATCAAGTCGTATTAATGCTGAAACTAGAAGTCTTTTAATAAGAATAAAAATTGATAACGAAAAATTTGAATTAATCCCAGGTTCACTTTTAGAGGTTACAATAAAATTTAATCAAAGAGACTCTTTGAGTGTGCCAGATACAAGTATCATGTTAGAGGGAAATAAAGTTTATGTTTATAAGGTAATAGAAAATAACAATATAGAAAAAAAAGAAGTCAGGATTGGTGTTAGAAACGAAGGTCTTGTTGAAGTATTATCTGGTCTTGATGAAGGAGACACTATTGTTGCTGCAGGACTTAAAAAAGTTAATCCAAAGGGTAAAATAAAACCAATTAGTAAATAAATGTTTATCACCGAAATAAGTATAAGAAGACCAGTTGTTGCCTGGGTAATGTCTTTAGTTTTAATTGTTTTTGGAATATTTGTGTTTTCAGAATTACCAGTTAGAGAATTACCAAGTGGTTTACAACCACCTGTGGTACAAGTTAAAGTAGACTATAAATCTGCTTCTGCAGAAATAATTGACCAAGAAGTAACTCAAGTTCTTGAAGATGTAATTGGTGGGGCCGAAGGAATTAAAAATATAGATTCAAATTCGGAAAATGGAAATAGCACTATTAATATTGAATTTAATACTGATATAAATCTAGATAGTGCCGCAAATGATATTAGAGAAAGAGTAGCAAGGGTTGTTGACAATCTGCCTAGTGAGGCAGATGCTCCTCAAATATTAAAACAATCAGCAGGATTTTCAACTACAATGTGGTTAGCTTTGAGCTCGCCTACTTGGAGTGATCTAGAGCTTGGAGATTACGCAGAAAGGTACCTTGTAGACCAATTTTCAAGCGTAAAAAATGTTGGAAGAATAAGAACAGGTGGTCTGAGAGATTTGAGTGTTAGAGTTTGGATTGATCCAATTAAATTAGCAGCTAATGATCTAACAATTCAGGAGGTGGAAAATGCGTTAAGAAGCGAAAATGTTAGCTTGCCTGCTGGTACGCTAGAAGCAAATAACATAGATTTAACCCTTAATTTAGATAAATCTTATAATCAAATAGATAAGTTAAAAGGGCTTCCTTTAAAAAAAATAAAAAATAGAGTTATAAGGCTTGCTGACGTTTCAAATATAGAATTCGGACCAGTATCTGAAAAAACTCTTTTTAAAGCTCAAAAAAAGAACTCGTTAAATTTAAAAACTGTCGGAATTGGTATTTATGCTAAAAGTGGATCATCTACAGTAGAACTTTCTAAAGAAATAAAAAAAAAATTAGTACAAGTAAGAAAAACTTTGCCGGATGGTTTAAATTTAGAAATAGCTTTTAATAGAGCTAACTATGTTGGAGCCGCAATTAAAGAAGTATACAAAACTCTGGTCATAGCCTTTTTTTTAGTAGTACTTATAATCTATTTATTTTTAGGAAATCTTAAAGCTGTAATAGTTCCTGCTGTGGCTCTTCCAGTGAGTCTAATAGCATCTTTTCTCGGTTTATACTTATTCGGTCTTTCAATAAATATTTTTGTCTTATTAAGTTTTATTTTAGCAATAGGAATTATTACAGATGACTCAGTAATTATGACTGATGCAATCTACAGAAGAATTGAAAATGGAGAAACACCATTAGTTGCAGCCTATAAAGGTTCAAAACAAATAACTTTTGCTATCATTGCAACAACTTTAATTTTAATTGCTGTATTTTTGCCTCTCATATTCATAGATGGAATTGCAGGTACGTTATTTAGAGAAACTGCAATAGCCTTATCTTTTTCAATTGTCGTATCATCTTTCGTTGCTTTAACTCTATCCCCTATGCTTGGAAGTAAATTTTTAAAAAAGACTACTACGAAAAATTTTTTTGTCTCTAAGTTTACAACTTTTTTTAATTCATTTCAAAAAATGTACCAAGAAACTTTATTGTATTGGTTAAATAAAAAAAAAATTATTATTTCTTTTATATTAATAATTATAGTTTGCTCCGCAGGTTTATATTCTTTTACTAAAAAAGAGTTGCTCCCTATGGAAGACAGGGGGGTTTATATTATTATTGGTAATACAGATGAAGGAAGTTCTTTTGAATATACAGAAAAAAGAGCAGAGGAAGTAGAAAAAAGATTGATCCCACTTCTTCAATCCCCTGAAACACCATATAAAAGATTAATTATGAGGGTTCCAGGATTTGGGGATAACAAAAATTCATTCAATAGTTTTATAATAATTGCACTTTTAGATCATTGGAAAAATAGAAACGAAAATTCTATTACAGTAATGAGACAAGCAATTGGTAAAATAGTAACGGTACCAGAAACAATAGCATTTCCTATATCTCCCCAGTCAATAAGAGTTTCAAATTATAGAAAACCAGTACAAATGGTTATATTGGGCAATAGCTATGAGGAATTAGAAATCATTCAATCTCAGGTAATTGAAAAGTTAAGAAAAAATAAAAATTTAAATAGGATAGAATCTGACTATTCGAGAGATAAGCCAGAAATAAAGTTATCAATAAATAAAAACAAAGCAAAAGATCTAGGTATATCTTCAGACTCAATAGGTAAAACTTTAGAAACTCTTTATGGTGGAAAAACTGTAACTAAATTTAATAAGCTTGGTAAAGAATATCCTATAATTCTTCAGCAATTTTTAGTAGATAGAAGAAGTAAAGAAGGTTTGGCAAAAATATTTGTTAGATCTAATACGACTGGAAAACTAATTTCTTTAGCAAATTTAGTTGAATTTAATGAAGAGGGTTCTCCAAAAAAACTTAAAAGATATAATAGACAGCGATCAGTAACAATTTCTGCAAATATTTCAGAAAATTATACACTTACAGAGGCAATTAAATATTTGGAAAATATAATGAATGAAACATATCCAAATAGGCAAATCGGATGGAAAGGAAAATCTGAAGAGTTAAAAGAGACAAGTAATGAACTTTATATTATTTTCGGCCTTGCATTACTTACCGCTTATTTGGTAATGGCAGCAACATTTAATTCCTTTATTCACCCATTTATTATAGTACTTACCGTACCTCTGGCATTATTTGGTGGGTTAGTATTTATTTTATTTTTAAATAGCTCTATAAATATTTTTTCGCAAATAGCACTTGTTATATTAATTGGAATATCGACAAAAAATAGTATCTTAATTGTTGACTACGCAAATCAACTTAGAGCTTTAGGAAAAAATATTGAAAACTCAATAACAGAAGCTTGTTCTTTAAGATTTAGACCTATAATGATGACATCCTTAAGCACAATGATAGCCATGATACCTTTAATAGTTGGTAACATTGGTCCAGGAGCAGGCGAAGGATCAAGATTGGCCGTAGGGGCAACTATTTTAGGTGGTATGATAATATCAACCTTCTTTACATTGTATGTGACTCCTACAATGTACCTTGCTTTAGCAAAAAATACTAAAAGAATAGATGCAGTTGATATTGAATTAAAAAAACAACTACGTTAAAAAATAATATATTTTTTTTTATTTAGCGTTTTTTTACATTTTTGTAATTGATTTTTATATTTGTCAGACTGTTTCTTCACTTTTTTAGCCAATCCAATGACTTTTGTATTTTTTTTATAATTTTTATAATTGCCCCATCCTTCATGATAAGCAATATATTGTTTAAAAGCATCTGTTTTGGGTATTTTTAATATTTTTTCAGTTTTGTTGGTATACCAACCTATAAAATCAACACTGTCTTTAAATCTGGTTCTTGTAGCAAGTTTATTTCCAGTTTCATTTTTATATTGTTTCCATGTTCCTTTTACAGCTTGAGAATAACCAAATGAACTTGATGGTCTTTTATAAGGTATTACTTTAAATATTTTTTGCCTCTTAGGTTTGGCTAGCCAATTAAAATCGGACTCCATTTTAATAATTGCTAATTGAATGTAAATTGGCGTCCCCCATTTTTTTTCAGTTTTCTTAGTATGCTTGTACCAAAGATATCTTTCTGAAAAAATTGAACAACTGTTAGAAGTATTTTTAGGAATTGAAGAACATGAGGTTAAAATAAATAAAAAAAAAAATATAAGAATTTTACTTAAATTCAGATTTTGCTTTTTCATTAAGCTCTTTCATTTTTTCTCTTATCTCGTTATCAGAAATATTATGCATTTTTAAATCATTCTTAATCTTCTGAAAAACATCCTCATCTCCCTCTTCTTTAAAATCAGATTTTATTACTGCTTGAATATATTCTTTTTCTTGATCAGAATTGAAATTTAAAATCCTAGAGGCCCATTCTCCTATATACTTATTTCTTCTAGCACTAATTTTAAATTGTTTTTCTTCATCATGAGCAAACTTTTTTTCAAAACTTTTTTCTCTTTCATCAAATGTACTCATTTTCTCCTCCAAATATTAATCAATAATAATGAAAACAAAACACCAATTATATTACCAAATAAATCTGAAAATTGAAAACTTCTGTTAGGAATAAAAATATGGAAAATTTCAAAAAGTACTGAGATTAAAAAAAAATAGGAAATTATTAAATTTTTATGACTTTTATAATAATTTATAAAACCTAGAAGGGATAATAGACTAAATGCATATACATGGTTCGATGATACAATTAAATCTGGTGTTATCTGTGGTTGTTTGTTGAAGTTCCTGTAAAAAATAAACCCAAATATACTGCCTGGATAGATATATAAAATTACAAACCCTATATTTAAAATATGAAATATTAATTTTGTCATATATAAAATACTCTTATAAATAAAATTTGATAATGAGTCATTTAATTTTAGTTAGACATGGTCAAAGTGAGTGGAACCTAGAAAAAAGATTTACTGGGTGGGTAGATGTAGACCTTGCAGCCAATGGAAAGTTAGAAGCTTGTAAATCAGGCGAGCTTATTAAAGAAAAAAACATTCTAATAGATTATTTTTTTTCCTCATTGCAGTTGAGAGCTATTAATACACTGAAGCTAATTCTTAGTACAATGAGAATTAAAGTTGACTTTGTAAAAGCATGGGAACTAAATGAAAGACACTATGGAGCATTAACTGGACTAAATAAAGATGAAATGAAAAAAAAATTTGGAGAAAAAAAAATACATGAATTTAGAAGGTCATGGAACATTAAACCTGACCCATTAAATAAAAATAATCCTTATCACCCAATTAATATTGAAACTTATAAAGATATTTCAAAAGAAAATATTCCTAATACTGAGTCATTAGAAGATACATATAATAGAGTAATACCTTATTATAAAAGCAATATTGAAAATAAATTAATTGAAAATAAAAATATTCTTGTAGTAGCTCATGGAAATTCCATAAGGTCATTGTGTAAATATTTATTTAGGTTGGATGAAAAAAAAATTTCATCGCTGGAAATACCAACTGGAAATCCATTAAATGTTAAATTTGATACAAATAATAAAATTATTGAATGTAATTATTTAGACCAATCTAGAGCAAAAGATTTAATTGTTTTCTAATAATTTTTGATAAACTTCAAGATTGGTAACGTGTTTAAAATTATTTTTACTTTCAAAACCAAATAAATCTCCTGATTGAATACTAGCATTCCATATATTAGAAATTGAAAAGCTATAAGCAGGTCGATACCAATCATCTTTATTGATTATTTCTCTATTGATAATTTGACAGCCAGTAAAAATATAATCATTTTCAGTTTGTTTTGTTAACAAGTTTTTCTTTAACTTAAAATCTCCTTTGAGGTTTTTGTCAAAACTAAGTTTTTTATCTACAACTAACAAGGTATTGCGATTTGGATTTAAAAAATAAAACTTAATCATCTCATTTATAGTTTTTATATAATTTTGATCCCACACTGTATCTGGATTAAAAACTAAAAAATGTGTTTCTGATTTTAGGGATGATTTCATCATATTATATATACCACCACCGGTATCTAAAATTTTATCTCCATCATCTACTACATCAATTTCTATATTAAAATTTTTTTTTTCTAAAAATAATTTAATCTTATCTTTTAAATAAAAAGTATTTAGTTTAATTTTTTTAATACCCAATTTGGTTATTAGATTAATTGTATTTTCCAACAAAGTAATTTCATTAAGTTTTAAAAGTGGCTTCGGTGTTTTTAAAGTTAAAGGATGAAGTCTTTTTCCATATCCTGCACATAAAATCAAAGCTGTTTCGATATTCATTTTTTCATTCTAATCTTCTTAGAAAAATTAGCATCTAAATAATTTTTTAAATCAGCAAAAATCAAATTATTATTAATTCTATTTTCTATTAATTTCCAAGCATATGGAATTAATTTTAAATAACTTTTTTTATTATCTCTAACTGCTAGTCTTGTAAAAATCCCGATGACTTTTAAATTTCTTAATACAGATAGTATTTCAAAATCATTTCTAAAATAATTTTTGTTTATTTTATTTTTATTTAAATAAACATAATAATTATAAATAGAATTTTTTAGTTTTAACGAAGTTTTTAATCTTACATCATCAATAAGAGAAGCTAAGTCATAGGCTTTATTTCCGTAAACAGCATCTTGACTATCCAAAATTCCAATATTTTTTTTAAGTTTCATCAAATTAGAAACATGAAAATCTCTATGAACAAATGTATTATTTTTTAATTTAAGCTTTGACAATAATAAATTAATTTTTACTGTTAGTTTTTTATTTAAAATTAATGCTTTTTTTTTAATAAATA